>NC_022357.1:2347500-2570000 GCF_000297055.2 Sulfuricella denitrificans skB26
AGAACGCTGTTCATCGTGGACTGACTCTGATGAGCAGCGGCAATCCTTGATTTGAGTTCCTTTACTGACTGCGGTTTGGCAAATGAAAGCCCGGGGTCTAGCCGTTCGGCGGTGTTCAGCTCCATTTCAGCACTTGCCAATCGCCCCTGCTTTGCCAAAATCTCAGCTTCTACAAAATGTGCCTTACCACTATTGGGGTGCTCATTCAGAACCTTTTCCATCATGCCCTGGGCCTCGTCCAGCTTACCTGCCTGGGATGCCTGATAAACCTGGTGAAGTGTTGGACCGCCATCGGCAAATGCGATTCCATTCAAGATAGTCATTGCGATTAACAATAAAAAACGATTAATTATTTTTCGTAACATTTGCTATCTCCTGAAATTCTGAAGAATCATAAATAGGGTATTAACGACTATATTTAATCAACCGGCTACTCGATATCCACAGCCAGTGCGGCGTCGACACGATGGCTTTTCTTTAGTCGCAATTCAGCAGGAATCGCGAACGTTTTTGCCAATGCCTCGAGAATGCCGACCAGCTTGTCGATCTGCGCCTTGGTGTGATTGGCGTTCATGATGAAACGCAAACGACTTTGTTTCAGCCCTACCGCCGGGAACTTGACCGCATCTACGTGGATGCCCTCATCTTTCAGCAATGCAGCTATCCGATCACACTTTCTTTCATCACCAATGAATACGGGAACAATCGGAGTCGCTTTGGAAACGATGTAATAACCCAATTTTTCAACCCGGCTGACAAAATAGCGCTGGTTCTCCCACAACCGCTGCCTGCGCTCGGGCTCATCCTGAGACATATCGATCGCCTCGGATACGGCAAAAGCCTGGTCTGGCGGCAAGGTCGAGGTAAATCCATAAGCGGAACTGGTTAACCTTAGAATTTCGGAAATATGGCTTTCCGTCGCGATGAATCCGCCGATTGCACCATACGCCTTGCTCAGTGTGCCCATCTGGATCAGCCTTGGGCTGTAGGCGTCGAAGTGCTCCGAAGTACCCCCGCCATGCTCACCCAGTACACCGGTACCATGCGCATCGTCGATATAGACCGTGGCATCGTAAAGCTCGGCCAGTTCAAGCAATCCCGGCAGCGGCGCAATGTCGCCATCCTGGCTGAACACGCCATCGCTGACGATGATCTTGTCCCGGTCAACGCAAGCTTTCAGCTTGCTCTCCAGATGATCCAGATCGAGGTGTCGATAGGACACCTTATCAGCCCCCGACATGCGGATGCCTTCGCGTATGCTGATGTGATTGTATTCGTCCGAGAAGTAAGTATAGCTGTAGCGGCGTACCGGTTTGAAACCATACAGCCGCGCCATCTGGGCGGTTTTTACCAGGGCAGACAACACCCCCAGGTTGGTCAGGTAGCCCGTTGCGAACAGCAGCGCGGACTCCTTGTGTTTCAAGCTGGCCAGCTTCGCTTCCAGATCCCGGTAGATATCCAGGTCGCCTCCCAGCAGGCGGGATTCGCAGTTGCCTACGCCAAATTGCTCGAGACCTTCCCGCGCCTTACCAATCAATCTCTGGCTGGTTGCGAGCCCTAAATAATTGTTGGTACTGAATGAAACATATTGCCGGCCTTCACTGATGAAAGTTGGGTCCGGCAATGTGCTTGCACTGGGGATCTCATGGTGAGCATGCTGCGATTGCAACCATGTGTCGATTTCACGAAATTCTTCCAAGTTTTTCTACCTTATAAAAGCTCAAATCAGTTACCGAATTTTTCGCATCCTACCCTTCATAACTGACGTGAATCTGACGAATTCCTGAGATAAACCCAAAAATCCGCTCAGGAATTGGACTCTTCCCCTGATCCTTCGCGGCAAAAAACCGGAAATAGCAGCGGCAGAAGAAGCAGGGTGAAAATGGTTGCTGAAACAATCCCGCCGACAATCACAGCGGCGAATGGGCGCTGCGTTTCCGACCCTATGCCATGCGACAGTGCCGCCGGCAGCAGTCCCAACCCAGCCATCAGCGCCGTCATCAGGATCGGCCGCAGGCGGCTGGTTGCACCCTCCATCACGGCCTCTGCCAGTTCCGTGCCATTGCGGACATTTTCCATGAACTGCTCGACCATGATCACGCCGTTCTGCACCGAAATGCCGGCCACGGCGATGAACCCGACCGCCGCAGACACCGACAGGTGCATGCCGGACAACGCCAGGCCCGCCAGCCCGCCGATCCAGGTAAACGGCACCATCAACAGCACCAGCGCCGCAAAGCGCATAGAGCGGAAGGCCCAGAACAGCAGGACAAAAATCCCCAATACCGAAAGCGGCACAATCACCGCCAGGCGCTTCATCGCCCGCTGCTGGTTCTCGAACTGGCCTCCCCAGGTCATGCTATACCCCTGTGGCAGCTTGAGCTGGGCATGGACCTTCTCCATCGCTTCGGCGACAAAACCGCCCTGATCTCGCCCAAGCAGGTTGGCCTTGACCGCCACGTAGCGCCCGCCGGCTTCCCGTGTGATCCGGGTGGGTCCTTGCTTGACCTCGATATCGGCAATCGATCCGAGGGGGATGTTGCCGGCATTGCCAGGCAACGCCACCGGTAGCTCGGCAACGTCGTCCACCGCATCGCGGAACGACTTCTGCAGTCGCAACGTGATATCGAAGCGCCGGTCGCGCTCATAGAAGGTGTTGACCACCGCTCCCGCCAGCGCGGTCTGGATGGTCGCGTTGACATCCGAAACATTGATGCCATAGCGCGACATGCGCTCGCGGTTGAGCGCGATATCCAGCTCGGTCTGGCCATGCACCTTGATCGCAGCCACATCGGCCGCACCGCGTATGGTATTCAGGATGGCAGCGACCTGCTCCGCCTTGTCTTCAAGGATATCCAGGTCAGGACCGAAAATCTTGATGGCGATCTCGCCCTTGACGCCGCTGATGGATTCCTCGACGTTATCTTCAATCACCTGCGAGAAATTGGTCGGTACGCCGGGAAGGGTATGAATCTTGCGCGTCATGTCAGCGATCAGCGCTTCCTTGTCCGCAAAGCGCCATTCTCCCTTGGCCTTCAAATCGGCGAAGATTTCCAGGTTGTTTGGCCCTTTCGGGTCGGTGCCATCATCTGGCCGGCCGACATGGCTGATCACCTTGGTCACTTCGGGATAAGCGCGCAGAATTCCACGCACCTGGAGCTCGATTTCCTTGGTTTTGTCGATATGGGTCGCGGGCGGCAGGGTGATGGTCAGCCAGATATTGCCTTCATCCAGTTTGGGGAGGAATTCACTGCCCAGCTGTGGCGCAAGGGCTAATGCCAGAGCAAGAAGTCCTGCGGAAACGAGCACAATCTTGCCGCGCTTGGCCAGCGACCAGACCAGCAGTGCCTTGTATTTCTCCTGCAGCCGGTGCATCCACGGGCTGTGTTTTTCAGCCAGGTCATGATTTTTCAGGATGAAGGACAGCAGCGCCGGCACCAGCGTCAAGGTCAGCAAGATCGCGCCGAGAATGGCGAAACTCAAGGTGAGCGCCATGGGGGTGAAAATTCTTCCTTCCACCCGCTCGAAGGTAAAAATCGGCAGGAAGGCAAGAATGATGATGACCTTGGAAAACAGGATGGGATGGCCCATTTCCACGGCGGTGGCCTTGAGCGTGTGCATCCGCCAGGAGTAGCCGGCATGATGCGGAGACCCGTCCTGTTTGCCGAGGGCAAGTTTGACCATCAGCGCCTCTACCAGCACCACTGCACCGTCGACGATGATGCCGAAGTCCACCGTGCCGAGCGAAATCAGATTGGCTGCCACGCCCTTGAAATGCATCAGTGCAAAGGCCACCAGCAGCGACAGCGGAATGACCACCGCAACCACGACCGCCGCATAAACCGAGCGCAGGAACAGCACCAGGATCGCCACCACCAGCACCGCGCCGACAATCAGGTTCTCGCTCACGGTATGCACGGTATGGCTGACCAGCTCGGTGCGGTCATAAACCTGAACGATGCGCACACCCGGCGGGAGTTTCTGCGCAACTTCAGCAATCCTGTCCTTCAATGCCGCCACCACTTTGGTCGGGTTTTGCCCTTTGGTCATCTGCACGATGCCCAGCACCACGTCATCATGCTCGTTATAGGAAACCACCCCGGAACGGGTGCGCGGGCCGATCACAACTTCGCCAATATCGTCCACCAGAACCGGCTTGCCGTCCTTGACCGAGACCGTGACCCGGCCTATATCCTCAAGCCGTTCGATCAGTCCTAGCCCGCGGATCACCAGCGCCTCGTCGCCGCGCTTCATCAGCCCGCCGCCCGAATTGGCGCTATTGTTGATCAGCGCCTGCGCCACCTGGTCGATGCTGACGCCGTGCTTCTTCAGCAGATAGGGATTGACCTTGATCTGGTATTCCTTGACCGTACCGCCGAAACTCACCACATCCGCCACGCCCGGCACGTGGCGCAAAGAGGGGCGTATCACCCAATCCTGCAAGGCGCGAATCTCGTACAGCGGCATGGCGGCCGGAACATCCAGCACATAGCGGTAGACCTCTCCCACCGCGGTGGAAAGCGGTGCCAGGGAAGGCTGCACATTCGGCGGCAGGCTGATGTTCTGCAGTTTCTCCAGCACTTGCTGACGGGCAAAATAGTCGTCGGTGCCATCGGAGAAAGTCAGGGTCACAACGGAAAGGCCAGTGATCGATACCGAACGCAGCTGGGTCATGCGCGGCACCCCGCTCATTTCTCGCTCGATCGGAAGGCTGAGAATGCGCTCTACCTCTTCGGGTGCCGTCCCCGGCATTTGCGTCACGATCTGCACCTGCACGTCCTGCACATCGGGAAAAGCTTCCACCGGCACGTTGTTGACCGCATACCAGCCGACCGCAATCAGCGCCAATGCGCCGGCAATAATAAAGGCGCGTTGTTGCAGGACAAAAGTGATCAGGCGATCGATCATGCTAGTTGCCCGCCAGTTCGGCGTTTAACAACAGCGCCCCGGCTGTCACCACCCGCTCGCCGGCTGCCAGCCCTTCCTTCACGTAGCTGGCCTCCTGACCACGGAAAGCCAGCACGACACGACGCTTTTCCAATACGCCAGGCTCGGTTTCGACGAACAGGTAAGTATGCAGGCCTTCAGTCACCAGCGCCGGATTGGGCACGCGCGGCAGCGCAGCGCCCTCGGCAGACGGCGTGATGCGGGCGTACATTTCCGGCTTGAGCAGGCGCTTGACGTTGGGCAATTGGCAGCGCACCACCACGCGGCGGGTTGCAGGATCGACCACATCGCCGATGGCCAGAATTTTTGCCGGGAAACGCTCGCCGGGGTAGGCATCCACTTCAACCGAAACCGGCTGGCCGGCTCGCACCTTCCCCAGGTCCTTTTCCGGCAGATCGACAATGGCCCACAAGCGGGCCGGATCGGTAACGACAAACAGCGGAGCAGGCGCATCGGGGCGCACCTCGGAGCCGGGATTGGCCTGTCGCTCAGTAACGACTCCGGCCAGCGGGGCGCGCAGAGCAAAACCATCCCTGCCCGCCCCACCTGGATTGAGATTATGGAAGCGCGCCCGCGCCCTTTCAGTTTCAGCCGCCGATTGATGCTCGTCGTTCTCCGCCGCCTCTAAATCCTTGCGCGCCAGTACCTCATTTTCAAACAGCGTTCTGGCGCGTCCATAGGCAAGCTTCTTCAGCCGCATGTCGGCCTCGGCCTTGTGCAGGTCTGCCAGCGCCTGGCCGTAATCCGGCGAATCCATCCACAACAGAGGCTGGCCCGCCGCTACCTTGTCCCCTGCCTGTACACCGATTTTTACCACCCGTCCGGCGATGGGCGAACTGACCCGCGCAGTCACGTTATCGTCGTAAGCAATACGGCCATGCAGCGGCTCCAGGGAAGGCACAGGCGATGCTTCCGCCTTTTCGACACGCAGATAGGCGAGCTGAGGCGCACCTGCCGGATAACGTAAAATCCGGTTGCTGAATTGTGCAGGCGTCGCCACATCGGGTTTACGCTCAACAGGAGGAGAGGCAAACCGGTTGTAACCGAGAAATACGGCGATGATCGCGCCCGTAGCGACAACCCATAAAATCAGACTGCGTTTTTTCATTGCAAATTTTCCTGTGTAGCGGCGCGCAAGGAGGCAAGCGCCTTGGCATAGTCGGCACTCGCCGTCACGGCGTCAATCTGGGTGGCCTTGTAGGTGCGACGCGCATCCAGCAAGTCCATCAAGCCCAGGGCGCCTTGTTTGTAGGCGAATTCGGCGGCGCGTGCAGCGCGCTCGGCTTCGGCCAGCAAATCTTCCTCATAACGTTTGCTGCGCTGCGCCGCCGCTTCCAGATCGCTTCGGGCACGAGCCACATCTGCCCATGCCATGGCGCGTACCTGTTCGAGTTGATCCCGCGCCACCTGCAAATTGGCTTCGGCCCGCCGAATCTCGCCCTCGTAGCCGTAATTGACGAACAGCGGCACGCTCGCGCTAACCCCGACACTATTGTTCGCCCAGGTGGATCCCGAGGGGTTGTGCTCGAACGATAGTCCCACGGTGACATCCCGGGTCTTGAGGGAACTGGCCAAGTCGCGCGCCGCCTCTGCCGCCTGCACCCGATTCAATGCCGCTCGCACGTCCGGCCTGTGGTCGATATCCAGCGCAATGCCAGCGGCTGTATCGGTAACAGGCATCCAGCCATCCACTGCACGGATCGATCCGGCAACAGCTTCCTGGCCGATCAGGTAGGCCAGGCTCAGTTGAGCGCGGGCAAGGTCATTCACCGCCTGGCGTGCTTCGTTCTCAGCGCGCAGCGCCTCCACGCGGATGCGCGACAACTCCGAAAGCGGGATATCACCGGCACGGTGCCGAATCTGCGATGCTTCCACCGACTTCCGGTAAAGCGCAGCGCTTTCTTCAAGAATGCGGCTTTTCTCCTGGGCAAGAACCAAGTCGTAGTAAGCCTGATGCAAGGCCATGCGCTGGCTGCGCAGGGTATCGGACAAATCCTGTCGTGTCGCATCCAGCAACGACTGCGCGCCGCGCATGCGATGCTCCCGCTTGTCGCCCCGCTCGATCAACTGGCTAACGCCGATGGTCGTATCCATCATCTTGTCGCGCAGTCCGCCGGCACCGATTCCGGGATTGCGGCTGATCGCCCCAACCTGCGTGGAAAGTGAGGGATTAGGGCGCTGGGCCGCTCCGATCTTGTCCGCCTCGGCACCTTCTACGGCACCGCGGGCAAGTTTCAATTCGCGGTTGCGCTCCATCCATAGCACCTCCGCGCCGACAAGCGACAGCCTGGCCAGTACCGGCACAGGCTCCACTGCGAGCACGGCACCCGGCAGGAGCATGGCCACGATGAGCCAAATCGGTATAAAATTGCGGTAATTATCTTTCATTGCGACCTCGTTCCAAGCGCGCTATTGTCATCACAAAACCTGACTGGAAACTGACAACAGATGCGAATTCTCATCGTCGAGGACGACACTTTGCTGGCTGCCGGCATCACCGGTTACCTCAAGCAGGCCGGCTATGCCGTGGATCACGCCCAGAACGGCGAGCAGGCCGACTCCTGGCTGGCGCATGAGCACTATGACCTGGCCATACTCGATCTTGGCCTGCCCAAACTGGACGGCACCGAAGTGCTGCGCAAGCTGAGGCGGCGCGGCCAGTCCCTCCCGGTGCTGATTCTGACGGCGCGCGACGCATTGCAGGATCGGGTGGCAGGCCTTGATCTGGGCGCCGACGACTACCTCATCAAGCCTGTCGCCCTTGCTGAACTGGAAGCGAGGATACGGGCGCTGATCCGGCGCGGCCAATCTGGCGGCAACCCTCAGATTAGCCACGGCCCGTTACTGCTCGACAGCTCAGCCAAACGGGTTTGGTTGAACGACGTTCCCCTGGAGTTGCCGGCGAGGGAGTGGAGCGTGCTGGAATTCCTGCTTCCGCGCGCAGGGCGCATCGTCAGCAAAGAGCAGATTTTGCAATCACTATGTAGCTGGGATGAGGAAATCAGCACTAATGCTGTCGAAGCCTATATCTCGCGCCTGCGCGCCAAGTTGGAGCCGGCAGGGGTGCATATTCGCACCGTGCGCGGACTGGGTTACCTGCTGGAAAAACCGAACCATGAAATCCGGCCATAGCCTGCGCCAGTTGTTGCTGGGCTGGCTACTGCCGCCATTGGTGCTATTGCTGGTGGCAGGAGCGATAACCGCTTATCAGATCACTCTGAGCGCCGCCACGCAGGCTTATGATCGGGCGTTGCTGGACGGTGCACTCGCCCTCGCCAAGCAAATCAGAGTCGAGAACGGCCAGACCGTTCTCGACCTGCCCCTGATTGCCCAGCAGGTGTTGCTCACCGACAAATACGACCATATTTATTACCTGGTGCAAGGGTCGCACGGTGAATTCATTGCCGGCCACAGGGGGCTTCCCCTGCCCGAGGAAAAACCATTAGAAGAGAACCGGATCTACTATGATGGATTTTTTCACGGCGAGAAGGTACGCATCGCAGCCTTGTTCATTCCCTCCGAAACCGGCCAGGTTCACGTGCTGATGGGGGAAACCCTGGTCAAGCGCAACAAGCTGATCTGGGAAATCCTTCTGGGCATGTTGGCGCCGCAAGTCCTGCTGGTAGCCGCAACCATCGGGCTGGTGTGGTTTGGCGTCAAGCGCGGCCTCGCTCCCATCGAGCGCCTGCGCAATGAAATTGCCGCTCGTTCGCAACATGACCTGCGCCCGGTTCAGGGAGAACAGGCCCCGACCGAGGTGCAGCCGATGGTGGAAGCGCTGAACACCCTGCTGGAAAAACTGGGCACGGTAATGGGTGCCCAGCAACGCTTCATCTCCGACGCCGCCCACCAGTTACGCACCCCCCTGGCCGCTCTGCAAGCCCAGGTTGACCTTGCGCTGCACCAGAAAAACGATGGTGACCTGCGCCTGACGCTGCAACATCTGTTTGCTGCCACGGAACGCACCGTCCATCTAGCCAACCAGTTGCTGACGCTGGCGCGTGCGGAACCCGCCGGACACCTGCCGGGTGAAATGCAGCCGGTCGATTTGAGCCAGATCGCGCAGGAATGTGCAGAAGAATGGGTACCAAGGGCGCTGGTAAAGAACATTGACCTCGGCTTCGAACTGGAACCCGCGCGAATTATCGGCATTCCGCTGCTGATCCGTGAACTGCTCGCCAACCTGCTCGACAACGCCATCCGCTACACGCCGGTAGGAGGGAACATTACCGTGCGCACCATAGCGCAAGCCCATGCATCGGTGCTGGAAGTGGAGGACAACGGTCCCGGCATTCCGACAAGCGATACTGACGCGGTATTCGAACGCTTTTACCGGATCAAGGGCAGCCCTGGCGACGGCTGCGGCCTGGGGTTGGCCATCGTCAGAGAAATCGCCCGTACTCACAGCGCCTTGGCAGAGTCGAAAATCCCGCCAACCGGTCAGGGTACGCTGATGCGGGCGATTTTCCCCGTTCTACCCGACTCCCTGCCGGATACACCGACCTGACGGTTATGACGAATCGCCGCCAAACAGCGATTCGTCATAACCGTTTCCCTCTCTCCTGACTCTCTCCCAGAGGGCGAGAGGGACGAAGTCTCGCTTCGCGAGTTTCACTTGCGGGCAACGGAACCTAGTCGAATCTGACGTGTCCATATCGCCGTTGCCATTACCCGCGTAAAATAGCCCCCCATGGAAACCGCCCGCAACATTTTTTCCCATCGTAAATACTGGGCCAAGCGCTTCGGCACTGCCCCCGTGCTGCCGATGTCGCGCGCCGAGATGGATCAGCTCAGCTGGGACAGCTGCGATATCGTCCTGGTCACCGGTGACGCCTATATCGACCATCCCAGCTTCGGCATGGCGCTGATCGGCCGGCTACTCGAAGCACAGGGCTTCCGAGTCGGCATCATCAGCCAACCGGACTGGCACAGCCCGGCCGCCTTCAAGACGCTTGGCAAACCCAACCTGTTTTACGGCGTTACGGCCGGCAACATGGATTCGATGGTCAACCGCTACACCGCCGACCGCAAGATTCGCTCCGACGACGCCTATACGGCCAACGCCGAAGGCAACAAGCGCCCCGACCGGGCGGTGATCGTTTATTCGCAGCGCTGCCGCGAAGCCTATGCCGACGTTCCGGTGGTGATCGGCGGCATCGAGGCATCCCTGCGCCGCATCGCCCACTTCGACTACTGGTCGGACAAAGTACGCCGCTCCATCCTGCCGGACTCGAAGGCCGATATCCTGCTCTACGGCAATGCCGAACGGGCGCTGGTGGAACTGGCCCACCGTCTGGCCAAGAGCGAACCTATCGCCAGCATCACCGACCTGCGCGGCACGGCCATCTTGCTCAAGGGCATTCCCGAAGGCCGGCAAGTCATCGATTCGACCTCGGTAGACACGCCTGGCAAAGTGGGAACGCATGTTAATCCTTACGCAGAAACATCTGCTGCCGCCTGTGCAACCGAAGGTGAAAAGCAGAGCGAAACCCAGCCAGTGCAGTTTCACCCGCCGAAGAGGGCGGATCGCACCCAGGGCGTGATCCGGCTGCCCTCCTTCGAACAGGTGCGGGACGACCCGGTGTTATATGCTCATGCCAACCGCGTATTACATCTCGAAACCAACCCCGGCAACGCCCGCGTGCTGGTGCAGGCTCACGGCGATCGCGACGTGTGGATCAACCCGCCGCCGATTCCGCTGACCACCGAAGAAATGGATGGCGTCTTTGACTTGCCTTATAACCGCCGCCCGCACCCGGTTTACGGCGAAGCGAAGATTCCAGCCTACGAAATGATCCGCTTTTCGATCAATATCATGCGCGGCTGCTTCGGCGGCTGCACCTTCTGCTCGATCACCGAGCACGAAGGACGCATCATCCAGAACCGCTCGGAAGCCTCGATCCTCCGCGAGGTCGAGGAAATCCGCGACAAGACACCGGGTTTCACCGGCATCATCTCCGACCTAGGCGGCCCTACCGCCAACATGTACCGGCTGAAGTGCCGCGACCCCAAAATCGAGTCCTCCTGCCGCCGGCTTTCCTGCGTCTTCCCGGACATCTGCGAAAACATGGGCACCGACCACGGCCCGCTGATCCAGCTCTACCGCAAGGCACGGACATTGCCCGGCATCAAGAAAATTCTGATCAGCTCGGGTGTGCGCTACGACCTCGCGGCTAAGTCACCGGAATACGTCAAGGAGCTGGTCAGCCACCATGTCGGTGGGTATCTAAAGATCGCGCCGGAGCACATCGCTGAAGGACCTTTGTCGAAGATGATGAAGCCGGGCATGGGCGCCTATTACAAGTTCAAGGAGCTGTTCGAGAAGTTTTCCAGGGAAGCCGGCAAGGAACAGTACCTGATCCCCTACTTCATCTCCGCCCACCCCGGCACCACCGACGAGGACATGCTGGAACTGGCGCTATGGCTCAAGGCCAACAGCTTCCGCCTGGATCAGGTTCAAAACTTCACCCCCACGCCGATGGCGATAGCCTCCGCCATGTACCACACCGGCCGCAACCCGCTACGCAAGGTCGACCGCAAGAGCGAAGAAGTGACCATCCCGAAGAGCGGCAGGGCAAGGCGGCTGCACAAAGCTTTCCTGCGCTACCACGATCCCGAGAATTGGCCACTGTTGCGCGAAGCGCTCAAGCAGATGGGCCGCACCGATCTGATCGGTGCCAGCAAAAAGCACCTGGTGCCGGCCTGGCAGCCCGTGGGAACGAGCCGCACGCCTGCCAGCAACCACCGCCCCGAAACCGGCAGAGGCACTGCCCGTACCCAGCACACCCTGGATCGACCAAGAGCAACCCGCCGTTCCAAGTAACGCAGCCTTCCTGCCCGAAAAATAAACACTTCGGCATATTGCCGGATGGTTTATTTTGTTTTAGACTCTACTACCATATGTTGATATAACTATAAACGTCCTACCCATATATTGTGGTCAGGAAATAACAAATAAAATCAACCATGGAGGAGTTTTATGGCACAACCCAAGGCATTTTTCGCGGAAGAAACATCGTCCGCACAGGAAGACCAACCCGCCAAACTTCGACTCCTTCCCGGCGGCCGACGGCAACACAAAGGCGAGATGCGAAATGCGCGACGCATCCCCATCAACTGTCAGGTAAAAATCCGGGTTACGGAAAGCGGCGAAACCGTTTACGGGACCACCAAGGATCTGAGCGTCGACGGCGTTTCACTGCTTACCGACTATGTCCCGCGCTTCGGCCAGTTGCTCGACATCCACGTGCTGCCGCCACAAGGCTCGACCATCAAGCCGTTGCGCGCACTGGTCCAGGTCAGGCGCTGCGTCAAGATGGACTCCAGCCGCAGTTATGAAATCGGCACGGCAATTTTAAAAATCCGTGAATAAACCGATTTAACCTTCTTCATCCAGTGTGGTGACGATATCGTTGTCGCGCCGCGCTTGTTTCCGCCTCTCCTCGGCGGTGCGGGTATCCAGAAAAGCTTGTCCGTGCTGCAGTCGACGGCACAATCCACGGCGATCGCTGGCGGTGCGTTTCTCCAACCGCACAGCCTTTGTTCCACCAGTCCCCTTTTCAGCCCCTGCTTTTGACCCGAAACGTTGAATCACCCGGGGTACGCGCGTACGCGGCTCCACAGGCCTGGCGGGCCGAATAGCATTCACCGGCGCGGGTTCCTCTGCTTCAACCGGCGATGGGGACGACGGCAAGCTGTCCACATAACGCATCGCAAATCCTCTGAACGTCCAGTTTTAAATATAACCCTATGCGAGCTGTCTATCAACCCGATAAAACGCTATAATTCCGCCTCTTTTACCTGATGAAACAATTCGTTGCCATGACCCTGCAAGAAGAAATCCGCCGCCGCCGCACCTTCGCCATCATCTCCCACCCGGACGCCGGCAAAACTACGCTGACCGAAAAGATGCTCTGGTTCGGCGGCGCGATCCAGATGGCAGGTGCAGTTCGGGCACGTAAATCCGATCGCCACGCGGTTTCAGACTGGATGGAACTGGAAAAGCAGCGCGGCATTTCGGTGACCTCGTCGGTGATGCAATTCCCCTACCGCGACTGCATCATCAATCTGCTCGACACCCCCGGCCACGAGGATTTTTCCGAGGACACCTACCGCACCCTGACGGCGGTGGATTCGGCGGTGATGGTGATCGACTCGGTGAATGGCGTCGAGGCCCAGACCATCAAGCTGCTCAACGTCTGCCGCCTGCGCGACACGCCTATCCTCACCTTCATCAACAAGCTCGACCGCGAAGGCAAAGAACCAATCGATTTGCTCGACGAAATCGAGTCGGTACTGCAAATCCAGTGCGCACCGATGACCTGGCCTATCGGCATGGGCAAGCGCTTCCGCGGCACCTACCACCTCTACAACGATGTCGTCTCGGTATTCGATCCGAACGCCGAGAAAGGCACTTCGGAAATCATTCAGGGGATCGATAACCCGCGCCTGGATGAACTGATCGGCGACCAGGCCGACGAGCTGCGCATCGACATCGAACTGGTGCGCGGCGCCTCCCACACCTTCGACCGCGAGGCCTATCTCGCCGGCAAGCAGACACCGGTGTTCTTCGGCTCGGCGATGAACAACTTCGGCGTGCAATCCTTGCTCGACGCCATTGTCGAGCTCTCTCCCGCGCCCCTGCCGCGCCCTGCGCAAAGCCGTGCAGTGGAACCCGACGAACCCAAATTCAGCGGCTTCGTGTTCAAGATCCAGGCCAACATGGATCCCAAGCACCGCGACCGCATTGCCTTCATCCGCATCTGCTCCGGGCGCTTCGACCGCGGCATGAAACTCAAGCAGGTGGCGAGCGGTAAGCTGTTCACGGTGAGCAACGCCATCACCTTCATGGCGCAGGATCGCAATACCGCCGACGAGGCCTATGCCGGGGACATCATCGGCATCCCCAACCACGGCACGATCAAGCTGGGAGACACTTTCAGCGCAGGCGAAGACCTGAAATTCACCGGGATTCCCTCCTTTGCACCAGAAATCTTCCGCCGCGCCCGGATCAGGAACCCGCTGAAGATGAAGCAGTTGCAGAAAGGCTTGCATCAACTGGCGGAAGAAGGCGCGACCCAGCTATTCCGGCCCATCGCCAGCAACGACCTGATTCTGGGCGCGGTCGGCATGCTCCAGTTCGACGTGGTGGCACACCGCCTGCAGTTTGAATACGGCGTAGATGTAATATTTGAACCCTTCGACGTCGCCACCGCGCGCTGGCTGCGTGGCTCCGATGCCGACCTGAAGAAACTCGCCGACAAGCACGGCTTCAACGTCGCGCTGGATAACGCCGACGATTACGTCTATCTGGCACCGAACCGGGTGAATTTGAACCTGACCCAGGAACGCTTTCCGGAGATCAAATTTCTGGAGACGCGAGAGATTTACTAGACCGCCACTTTGCCCATCTGATCCCGACGGAAACTTTTCAGGATATCAAGCGCCTAATTACTTATTCTCTCCCCCGATAAAGGAATGGCCATGTTCAAGCGCATCCCGCCCTACCTGCTCCTGCTTGTGCTGGTTTTCTCATTTTCCCAATCTGGTTGGGCTGTTGAAGCACCGAACGGCTTCCACGGAATGACTTGGGGAACACCACTGTCAAAATTGACTGGTTTGACCGTTGCCGACGACTCCGGGCAGGTGAAATACTACCGCCGGACCGGCGACCCACTGAACCTTGGCAAAGCAGAACTGAAGCGGATTTCGTACGGTTTTTACATGGGGAAATTTTATTCCGTGCTGATTGAATTCGAAGGCAAGGCGAATTTCGAAAAAGCCAGAGCCCATCTTCTGGCGACCTATGGAGAAACCGCCAGGATCGGCAGCGGTGGAACGAGCTATATGTGGGCAACCGCCGATGGTGCTTCGGTTAATCTCAAGTACAGTGAAACCCCTCAGCAGGGCTATGTGTTTTTATTTAACCGGATCGTTGCCAAATAACCGCAAACGCCCCTTGTCTCTAGCCGCCGGTAAAGCGCACGATATGCCGCCGGTCGCGCTTGGTGGGACGGCCCTGGCGCTCCTCGCCATGAACAGCCTCCGCCTTCAATTGTGCCACCAGCGCCTCGCGCGCTGAGCGGCTTGCTTCTGTTTCCCGGTAAAGCTTCGCCGCTTCGCTGGCCGGGCCGCGGCGTGGGGAAAGTCCGCATACGACTACAATGAACTGGAACAGGCCGATTCTGATGACTAGCGTGTCGCCGATGCTGACGGCTTTCGCCGGCTTTACACGCACCCCGTTGAGATGCACCTTGCCACCTTCGACCGCCTCCGACGCCAGCGAACGCGTCTTAAAGAAACGCGCTGCCCACAACCACTTGTCGATGCGTAATTTCGTGCTGTCTTCGTTCATACCAATCTCAAGCCGCACCGCCGCTCAAGGCTTCCGCCCAGGAAATAGCTGCCAGGTGAGCACCATTAACATCTTCAGCCGTAAGCCCCAGTCCAACAGCGAGTTCGGTCATGCGCTGCGCGTCGCAGTTCTCGCAGGCTTCAGCCAGTTCGAGATAAGGTCCATAAACGCCTTCGTGCTTCAACAATGCCTGTGAAATCGACTCCGGGACATGCAGTTTCTCGACCACATTTTCCAGCGGCGTTTCCAGGATAATTCCGAGCATGGACAGCATGCCGACGATGAACAAGTTGTCCTGTTCCTGTTTGGGCAATTTGGTCTTGCCCAACAGCTCGATGAACCGGCTGCGGGTCAGCACGGTCAGGGTCAGTGCAGGCGGAATGACGCTGCTGCCCGCGGTGTAAAGCAGAAGCGCCACCCAGCGATAAAGCTGGCGGTAGCCGACCAGGGCAAGCGCCTGGGGGATTGCCGTCACCTTGCGCGACAGCCCCATCGCCGGTGAATTGATATAACCCAGCAGCTTGACCATCAGCACCGGGTCGCGCTTGAACACCGCCTCGATCTCCGCCGCCTCAGCGTTGCGTCCGATCAGATTGAGCAACTCGGTCAGATTCATCTGGCCGGGATTGATCGCCTTTTCCGACACCGTTTCCGGACGGGCAAAATAATAACCCTGGAAACAATCAAAGCCGGCATCGTGGCAGAACTTGAAATCAGTCCCGGCCTCGACCTTTTTGGCAACCCGCCGGGCCGGGAATTTCTCCAGCCGGCCCAATACCTCGAATAGCTGGGTCGCATCGTACTCGTTGACGTCGACCTTGAAAAAATCGGCCTTGCCAAGCAGTGCATCGTCTTCCTGGAGCAGACCGCCATCGTCCAGTGCCACGCCAATCTGGCGGGCACGCAAACCATCGCAAGCGGCAAGCAGTTCAGGAGTAATGGCAGCCTTGCCATAGAGATCCAGCACCACTCGTCCATCCGGCAATAACGCCAGAAAATCGGGGTCGAGCAACATGCTAATGTCGACGTTGATAAAGACCAGCTTGCCTTCCGGCAACCAGCCCGAATCGAGGTTGTTAAGCAAGCTGACCAGGATTTGCGCACTGGCGTTCAGATCGTCCTGCACCTTGGCGGCGGCTGCCTGCACACCAGATCGATAGAACAGCTCGTAACCGAGGATCTTGCGTTCCCGGTCGAGTACCGGCTGTCGGCCGATGTAAGTCTGGTTCCCCATGATTACGCCATCCTCTCTCTGATTCGCTCCATGACCAGCGACTATTGTCTTGACAGAACAGGGTGCCCAAAGAAATAGCCTTGTGCCCAGTCTATTTCCAGCTCACAAAGAATATCAGCGGTATCGGCATCTTCGACAAACTCGGCTATCGTGGTCAACTGCAGATCTTTTGCGATATCGCTAATCCGTTTGACAATCTGCCTGACGCGTTTGTCATTCAACTGTTTAATGAGGCTTCCTTCGATTTTTAGAAACGAAATCGGCAAGTCGGCCAGATACTGGAATGAAGAATAGCCACTGCCAAAATCATCAATGGCCAAGCGCATTCCAAAATCAATGAAAGGGGCAAGCTTGGCTTTGACTGCATTGGCATCACCGAGCAATTGTCTTTCTGTAATTTCCAGCACCATAGGCTTGGTAGGGCCCAAATCCACCCCGCACGATATGCAGGCTGCCTGAGCTTCGGCAAACAAACCCTGGACCAAATCCTGATGAAGCAAAAGGTCCGCCGAGATATTGACGAAATGTGCTATATCTTGGCCACCGCTGGCAATATTAGTTGCACAGTGACTCATGGTTTGTCTAATGATCTGGTAATCGACCAAGTGTGTTAGCTGCAATTCCATTGCCGCCGAAATAAAGTCGGTAGCCTCAATCACATTTCCGGATTCATCAATTAATCTGGCCAATGCTTCTTCAGCAACCGGCTTTCCGGTTTTCAGGTCTACAATCACCTGATATGCCGGCATCAGCCTGTTGCTTTCAATAGCCGTGTTGAGTTTAGCCGCGATGGAATAAACCTCGCGCTTGTCCCTGGCTTCCACCACACGATTTCGTCCGGATTTCTTTGCTTCATAAAGTGCAGCATCTGCTGCCTTCAGCAGAAAGTCCGGGGTGTCACCGTCACGGGGATAGCTGGCAATCCCGATGCTTGCAGTGGTTTTAATTTTTTGATTATTGAGCTGAATTGAGAATTTTTCGATTTCTCCCCTTAGCCGTTCAGCAATCTTGAATGCGCCTCTCTCGTCCGTGTCTGGCAGGATAGCCAAAAATTCTTCGCCGCCCCACCTGCTCAACCAATCGGTTGTGCGTAACGTAATTTTTGCAGTGTCACTGACTCCGAGCAAAATCTTATCACCGATATCATGACCATAATTGTCGTTGAGCATCTTGAACCGATCCAGATCAAACAGAAGCATGCTAAAAGGTTTTGCCGATCTTTTTGCGCACGCATACTCACGGTTGACCACCTCTTGAAACGCCCTCCGATTGAGCAGGTTGGTCAAAGGATCAATCGAAGCCATTTCTTCCAGAGAAACTTTCAATCGGGCCTGATCCAGGGCCACCGTAGCTAACTGGGCAAAAGCAATGAAAGGCTCCATCCCGATCTGCTCAAAGTATTCCCGTGTATCGACGAAAACCACAATCAGCCCCCTGAAGGGCTGGTCCGGGTCACCAATCGGCAAGGTCAGTCCTTCCTGGAAACCGTATCGAATCGCCTTTTCACGCCAGATACCAAAGCTTGGATCAGAATCGATCTGTACCAGAACAGGCTCATTTTTTGCCAGAGAACGCCTGCCAGGACCTTTCATCGCTTCCGGAGAAAGATCAACCACCAGGTCACGGGTATATTCGGAAGCTCTTCCTACTGAATAAGAAGGTCTGATCGTTTCAGAATCTGGATTGCCCAAGTACATCCATGCCAGGCAAACATGCTCAGAAGCCGCGACAATCGCATCACAGGCAGCCCTCAATACTTCCTCGGGCGTATTCCCCTGAGCCAGGCTTTTGGTAGCCATTAACAGGGCCTTATATATGGATAGCTGTTCTTGAGAGGATTCCATTTTAATTACTCTTATTTGGCATACATAGGATTATGCCGGAAAGAATCGCATCGGCCATTTTTTCCTGATATGCGTCATCTTTTAGCTAGCGTTCTTCTTCAGGGTTGCTCAAGAATGCTGCTTCCACCAAAGCGGGAAATGACGAGAGCCTGCAACGTGGGGTGCGAGATGTCTTCGGCCACGAACCTGACCCGCGCCACCGGTTTTGTTATCTCCACCACCGCAGCCAGATAACGTGTGGCCGTGCTTTTGCCCGCACCGGTACGGGCCGCAACCACCGCGATCACCGGCTTGCTGACCTTGAGCATGGTGTCGTTGGGTCCGAGCAGGTGAAACGAGGCGCCGCAGGAGAAGGTCAGCGCAGCAAGGTGCAACCTGTTCGTGGCGCACGTCGCTGTAGGCAAAAAACACGTCCTGCACGCCCAAGCGGCAAATCAGGTCTGACAGTTCACTTTCCGAGAAAATCGGAATGCCGGCAGGATAGCGCGGCCCCGCCAAGGTAGCAGGGTAGGTGCGATACTCGATGTAAGGAATCTGGGTGGCGGTGAACACAACCACCTCGTAACCCGTGTGGTCACGAAAAAATACGTTGAAATTGTGGAAGTCTCGCCCTGCCGCGCCGAGAATCAGGGCTTTCCGGGCGGCGCTCATGTCAGTGCCGGGTTTGGCCAGCCGGGCCGGCAACGTCGCTGGCGAATACCTGCTCTGCATCCACCGCGTCGAATACGTAATGCTGGTTACAGAACTCGCAGTCGGCCTCGATGTAGCCGATTTCATCCAGCAGGGAGCGGACTTCGTCGTAGCCCAGCATGCGCAAGGTATTGGCAACCCGCTCACGCGAGCAGGTACAACCGAAATGCACGGGCGTGCTGTCGAACAGGCGGATATCTTCCTCATGGTACAGGCGGTGGATGATCTCGCGTGCAGGCAAATCCAGCAGTTCCCGGGACTTGACGGTGGCGCCGAGATGCACAGCGCGGTTCCAGGCATCCGTATCGGCCTCCGGACCGTCGGGCATTTTCTGCAATAGCATGCCCGCCGCGCCGTGGCTATCGGCAGCGAGCCAGATCCGCGTATCGAGCTGCTCGGAGCGCTGCATGTAGTTTTCCAGCACTGCTGCCACGCTGCCGCCTTCCAGGTCGACAATGCCCTGATAAGTCTGCCGGCCCTTCTTCGGATCGATGGTGATCACGAACCGCCCTTCACCCACCAGTTCGGGCAGTACCGCGCCTTCGGCCAGATCGCCGTCCCAGTGAGCCATGGCCCGCATCGTCAGGTCGGCGCCGCATTCCACGACCAGCAGCCTGACCGGCCCGCCTCCCTGAATTTGCATGATCAGCGAACCCGAAAATTTTAGTGTGGCGGAAAGCAGCGCGGCGGCCGCCATCAGCTCGCCGAGCACGGTGCGCAACGCCAGCGGGTAATCGCGCCGCTCCAGCACCGCCTTCCAGGTCGCATCCAGATGAATGATCTCTCCACGAACTGCGGCGTGCTCGAACATAAACCGTTGCAGACTGTCAGATTGTTTCAAATTATTCCTCGTGGCAAAAATGCATTTGCTTTAAAATCATGTCATTCTACAGCCTTGACCCCAACGCCTTGAATATGAACCAGTCCAGAATCGCCCATTGCATCGAAGTTCTGTGCCAGAAAGGCTGCAAGGAGGTTTCCCTGACCATTCTCGCCCTGGAGCGGGGAGAACCCATGGCAGAGGTACAGGAACTCAACGAGGACGAACGCCAGGTTGTTCTGAATGAGCTCAAGTCCATCATGGCTGTCTATCAGGAAGACGGTACCTGCCGGTAAGCGTTTATTTCGGCCCTGACCTGCGCCTGAACTCAAATCCGGCAATGCCTCTGACGATCTCGCTGTAAGGCAGATCCTGCAGGCTACCGAACTGCTCCTGCGCTTCCAGCACCAAACCACGGATATCCTCCACCCGTGCCTCCCCGGCATACTCCGGTTGCAACGCGGCCTGCAGACCGAGCAGTCCACCGCACTGCACTTTCACATACTTGGCATGGGGCAGCACCGCATCGGCATGGGTCACCTTGAGCGCGAATGCCGCGTTATGTCGCAGCATCCCGACCAGCAACGAGCAATCCCCCTGTGCCTGGGCGTCAAGGCAGTTGACGGTATCCCGCTCCGCGATATTGATACGCGTGGCTTCACGGCATGCACACCGGCAGATCAGGATCGCCTTTTCGAACGGACAGGCGAGCGGATTGGTCGCCCGATAGGCATCCTGAAAAGCTCGCTCGTCCACGACGCCGGATCCGTCGATTACTTAATAATCTTCGCCGGTCATCGGTTCCGGTTCACGCACTTGAGTCAGCAAGTCCTCGGCTTCCAGTTCGTTCTCGGCAAAAATCACCTTGACGGCGTAGTTATCGGTCTTTGCCATGCCTGTGCGCACCGTTTTGGCAAACGCACTGGCTTCCTTGAAATTGGGGAAGGAATCAATCCTCTCCAGTTGTTTGAAGGGCGGAGTGATTTTATATACAAAATAGGGCATGTGAAGCTCCTGACAGTGTCTTGAGTAATAAATGAATTATAACGGGCTTGTGACCGCAGGCAAGCCGATACGCTTCCTTGTGTTATCCATGCTGCGTGGTAAGATTTCTCTATTATTACAAATATGGCCGCAAAGACGCCAAATCAAGCCATGAACGCGGAAAATTCCCAAGCAATGACATCCAGCACGGGTAGTGCGCCCATCAATTTCCAGGAAAAGACTTTTCTGGTCATTGACGACGCAGTCGGCATGCGATCTTCAATGCGCAACACCATCAGCACCCTGGGCGGGACGCGCATCGATATGGCGGGGAATGGCATCGAGGCCATCAACCGCCTGGAACAGCGCGCTTATGACATCATCCTGTGCGACTATGATCTGGGAGGTGGCAAGGATGGCCAGCAATTGCTGGAGGAAGCCAAGCGCCGCAAGCTGATCAAGAACTCCACCATTTTCATGATGGTGACAGCCGAGCGCAGCTATGAAAGGATCGTCAGCGCAGCCGAGCTGGTACCCGACGATTATCTGATCAAGCCCTTTGCCGGCGAAGTCCTGCGCCTGCGGCTGGAGCGCCTGGCAGAGAAAAAATCCTATTTCTCACCCGTGTTCGCCCTCATGGATACGCAGAATTACCGCCGCGCGATCCAGGTCTGCGACGATCTGCTGAATTCCCCCAACCAGTACAAACTAGACCTGATGCGGTTGAAGGCTGAAATCTGCCTGCTGCTAGGTGACTATGACACCGCTGGCAAACTGTACAAGCAAATCCTGGCGATAAGAGAGATTCCCTGGGCGCGCATGGGTCTCGCCAAGTCCATGTACCACCAAAACAATTTCGGCGATGCCGTGAACACCTTCAAGCAGGTCACGGAAAACGCCCCGAATTACATGGAAGCCTACGACTGGCTGGCAAAATCCCATTCCGCTGCAGGCGATGAGCAGGCGGCGCAACGCGCACTGATGGCGGTGACGGAAAAGTCGCCGCGCATGCTGCAGCGGCGCAAAATGCTCGGTGAAACGGCCTACCGCAACGACGACCTGGAAACAGCACGAGACTCCTATGAGGCGGTGCTCGAATTCGGCAAGCACTCTGCCCTCACCTCGCCGGAAGACTACGCCAACCTGAGCCGGGTATACATCGACCAAGGCAAGTGCGACCAGGCTATGACGGTACTGAAGGATGCCCGCAAGACCTTCAAAAACTCGCCGGAGTCCCTGTTGCATGGCGCCGTCATGGACAGCCTGGCCTACCAGAAATCGGGCAACACGGAAGCGGCTGAAGCGGCGCTGAAGCAGGCACTGGAAAACTTCGAGGCTTGCGACAACAAACGGGGAAGCGTGTCCCTGGACATCGCGCGCGCCTGCTTCCAGCTCGGAGATGAGGAAACCGGCAAAAAAGTCATCGAGGATTTCGTCCAGAACAATCATGACGACAGAAAAATCCTCCTCCATGCCGAAGACATGTTCAGAAAAATTGGCATGCACGACAAAGGCAAGGAGATCATCACCAACTCCTCGCGCGAAGTGATAGACCTCAACAACCAGGCTGCCCAAATGGCTCAGGCAGGCGACCTGAGAGGATCGGCGGAGCTATTGATGCAAGCAGTGGCAAAACACCAAGGGAACACAGCGATGGCACTCAACGCTGCCCATGCCATCCTGACCTATATGCAGGCACACGGCTGGGACGAAGAATGGGGAAAATCAGCGAAAGAATATCTGACTACGGTAAAAAACCAGGAACCCGACAACCAGAAATATCTGATGCTGTCAGATCTGTTCAAGGAAACCGCAAAGAATCACGGACTCCAGATATGACCTCCCAGGAAGGGAAACGCCAGATAGCCACTCGCGGGGAGCTCGATGCCATCGACTTTGCCGCCCTGTTCGCGGCACAAATCCACGACCTCAAGAACCTCCTGTTCCTGCTGCTCAATTCCCTCGATGAGACCCTGAACAACTACCACGCCAGTTCCGGGACCAACGACGAAGAGCCGTCCAACCTGGCGTTGCTGAAATACAACGGCCAGCTGATCAACGACAAGCTGATCCAGATGCTTTCCCTGTTCCGCTTCGCACAGGGGCCGTATGTGATCGACATCGCCTACCGCCCGGTGGAAGACCTGATTGAAGAAGTCGTCGCCGAAGCCAAACCGCTGCTTGGCGCCCGATCCATCGCCATCAGCAGCGATGTCGAAACGGGGCTGTGCTGGTTTTTCGACCGCGACCTCGTCGCCGGCGTGCTCAACAACGCCATACACAACGCACTCCAATGCGCGAAATCGGAAATCCGGCTCAGTGCCGCGGTGGAAAACGGCTTTCTGGCGATCCGCGTGGAAGATGACGGTGACGGCTTCCCGCAGGAAATCATGGAAAACGGTGGGCGCATGAAAAGCCTCGACCTCTCCGGCGGCAAGACCGGCCTCGGCCTGTATTTCTCCTCGGTCTGTGCCCGACTGCACACCAACAAGGACAATCCCGGGCGCATAGCGCTGAGTAACGGCAGCAGTTTGGGTGGGGCGGTGTTTACGCTATTATTGCCTTAGCCCGACTATTCATTTCCTTCAGTCCTGCCAAAGTAACCTCTAGCCCTTAAGCCTTAAACCGGCTGACCGCACTCTCCAGTGCACCCGCCAAGCTTTCCAGATGTTGCGCCTCTCCGGCAATTTCATTCGCCGCGACGCTGTTTTCTTCAGTCATTCGCGCAATCTTTTCCACATTCTGCGCCACTTGGTTGCTGGCGGCGCTTTGCTCGCGCAAGGCAGAAGAAATGTCACTAACGGCGGAAATTACCTGGTTGGCGCCGTCCCTGATCTGACTCATCGAGTCGCCGGCGCGATTCGCCATCGCCACACCTTCGGTAACACGAGTACTGCCTTCCTGCATGCTCGCCACGGCGTGGTGCGTGCCGCTCTGGATGCTGCCGATCATCGCGGTGATTTCTTCGGTAGAGCGGGCAGTCCGTTCGGCAAGCTTTCTCACTTCGTCCGCCACCACGGCGAAACCACGCCCCTGTTCGCCGGCCCGCGCCGCCTCGATAGCGGCATTGAGCGCCAGCAGGTTGGTCTGGTCGGCGATCTCCTTGATAACGTTTACGATTGTTGAAATCTGCGCAGAATGCTCGCCCAGTTCCTGAATGAATTGCGAGGATTGCTTTACTGAATCGGCGATCTTGCTCATTTCCGCCGCAGCGCCTCGCACTACCTCGCTACCCTGGGCGGATAGTTCGCCCGCTTTGCGGGCAATGTTGTCGGTTTCCTGCGAACTTTCCGCGACATGATCCATACTGGTCGTCACTTCTTCTACCGCCGCCGCCATTGACGCCGTTGCTTCGCTCTGGCTCTGCGAACTTATGGCGACGTGATGCGAGGACTCTGAAAGCTTGCCGGCAGCCTGCATGACGCCGCGCGAGTTGCTAATCACTTGCTGAATAATTTCCTGGAAACTCTGGATCATCTGGTTGAATGAATGGCCGATCTGGCCGATTTCATCATTGGCGCTAACAGCGACTCGCCGCGACAGATCGTTACTGGTCTGGATCTGGTCCATTGCACTTCCCAGTTCATTCAGAGATTGGCTTATGCGGCGAATAACCATGACCATGATCCCGCCGATCAGCGCTGCTATCGCCATAATGATGCCGATCAACCAGGTAGCGTGGTTCCAGAATATTTTGTCCACGTCGTCGAGGTAGATGCCGGAGCCGATCAGCCAGTTCCAGCCATCGAATTTTTTGACGAAAGACAGCTTGGTGTAGAGTTCAGTGGTAGTGCCGCCGCCCACTTTGGGTTTAGGCCAGTTGTAAGTAACGTAACCCTGGCCGCCTTTGTTGGCGACTTCAGTGAAGGCGGCGAACAGATTTTTCTTGCCATCGGTTTTTTCGATGGAGCCATCCAGACCGGCCTGCATGCTCGTGGCGCAGTTGAATTTTTCGGCATCAGCTACCTTGCCGTCTAGCGCAGGCACGGTTGGGTGCATTAATACTTTCGGTATCGGGGCGGTGAAATCGTTGATCCAGAAGTATTCCTTCTGTTCATAGCGTAATGCCTTGATCGCCTTCATCGCAGCATCTTTCGCCGCGTCCTCGGAGAGTACGCCCTTCTGCTGCAGGTCGTAAAAATGGCCGAGGAGGCTGTGGGCGCCCTCGACCAGGTGGCGGGTCTTGACCTTGCGATCCTCAAGCAGGGTGGCCTTCTCTGACTGCAAAGCAAAAACCGCGATTAGTATCATGCCTGTCAAGGCAGCGGCCATGATCAATAACAGGCGGATTTTGATGCTGATGCTTTTTGCGGCGGAATGACTCATCTGAGGGGACTCCCAAGAGATTGCTTTTTAAGTTGTTTTTTATGCGCGCGAGAGTCTATCTCTTTTTTTCTTGTTTGGAAACAGCGGAGAGTTACGGGGTATCGCAATCAAGACATAGCGCTCAATTATTGGCCATTAGATTCTTGTGGTTATGCAAGCGCCTTTCCTCCGGATAGCACCATCTCCCTGACCGCTGGCAACTTATCCGCCCGCCAGTGAGCGATCGCCCACTTCCAGAAATCATCCAGATCGGCTTCTTTCAATTCTGCCGGCGGAGCTTGGTTGAGGAATGCCAGCGCCTCGCACAATTGCGCCACAGAGTTGACCATATTCACCGCCGGCGCGAGAGTCTGCTTGCTGAGCTTTTCGCCACGTTCATTCACGGCCACTGGCAAGTGCAGGTAAGACGGGGTAGGCAGACTCAATAATTTTTGCAGGTAAATCTGGCGCGGAGTGGAATCGAGCAAATCGGCACCGCGCACGATGTGAGTGATCGCTTGCTCGGCGTCGTCCACCACCACCGCGATCTGGTAGGCGAACAGGCCGTCGGCACGGCGGACTACGAAGTCGCCCACCTCAGATTCCAGAATCTGGCTGATATGCCCCTGCAGCGCATCTTCGAAGCCGACCGGCGTGAGGTCAGTGCGCACTCGCACCGCACGTGGGGCTCGACCTTCCGGCAAGCCGGCCCGACATATACCGGGGTACACCGGGCCATCGATGCCGCTGATGGCGGAATCGGCGATCTCCTTGCGGGTACAGGCGCAGGGGTAGGCTGCGCCAAGCTTTTCCAGTTCATCCAGGGCGGCGCGGTAAGCTTCGTTGCGAGCGCTCTGGACCATCACCACCCCGTCCCAGTGCAAGCCGAAGGCGTCGAGTGTGCGCAGGATGTCGTCAGCCGCACCAGGCACTGTGCGGGGCAGATCGAGATCTTCCATCCGTACCAGCCACTCGCCGCTGCGGCTGCGCGCTTCAAGAAAACTGCCGACCGCCGCCACCAGCGAGCCGAAATGCAGCGGACCGGTCGGTGATGGCGCAAAGCGACCTCGGTAAAGGGGTTTATCTTCTGGCATCTTGAAAATCATGGAGTTCAGTCCCATTCAAGATCATAACAAACAATAACCGGAGGCAGTCATAATCAACATCCGCAAAGCCCATGAACGCGGCCATGCCGACCACGGCTGGCTGAACACCTGGCATACGTTCTCTTTCGCCGATTACCACGATCCCGAGCAGATGGGCTATTCCAGCCTGCGCGTCATCAACGACGACCGGGTGGCGGCGGGCGGCGGCTTTCCTACCCATCCCCACCGCGACATGGAGATCGTGACTTATGTCCTGTCTGGCGCGCTGGAACACCAGGACAGCATGGGCAACGGCACTGTGATCCGCCCCGGCGAAGTTCAGCGCATGAGCGCGGGCACCGGCATCCGGCACAGCGAATTCAATGCTTCCGCCAGCGAGGAAGTGCATCTGCTGCAAATCTGGATCATGCCGGACCGTAGCGGCCTAACGCCGAGCTATGAACAGAAATTCTTCGATGCCGCCGAAAAACTTGGCAGGCTACGCTTGGTCGCCTCGCCAGACGGCAGAGAAGGCTCGGTGACTATCCACCAGGACGCGAAGCTGTATGCCGGCCTGATCGACCCCGAGCACCCAGCCGAGCACAATCTGCCACCGGGTCGGCACGTCTATCTCCACGTTGCCCGGGGGGCGGCCAGCCTCAACGGGGAAGCTCTGAAAGCGGGCGATGGAGCGCGCATCGAGAGTGAAAGCAAAATTCGTCTAGAATCTAATAGTTCGGCAGAAATTTTGCTGTTCGATCTGGCCTGACCCTAAACCCACACGCCATGGAACAAATCACATGACAACTCATCTTTTCACACCGCTGCAAATGGGGCCCTATACATTGACCAACCGCATCGTCATGGCGCCGCTGACCCGAAACCGGGCAGGCGCCGGCAATGTACCCCAGCCGATGAATATCGAATATTACCGCCAGCGCGCCTCGGCCGGCCTGATCATCAGCGAGGGCTCGCAGATTTCGCCCTCTGCTGTCGGCTACCCCGCCACGCCCGGCATCCACAGCACCGAGCAGATCGCCGGCTGGAAGCGGGTGACCGATGCGGTGCATGGCCGCGGTGGGCGCATTTTCCTGCAACTGTGGCACTGCGGTCGGATTTCCCACCCCTCGCTGCTGGATGCCGGCACGCTGCCGGTTGCGCCCTCAGCCATAAAGCCGGATGGACAGGCTTTCACCTACCGGGGATTGCAGCCCTTCGTCACGCCGCGCGCCCTGGAAGCATCCGAGTTGCCAGGCATTGTCGAGGACTACCGCAAGGCGGCGCAGAACGCCATGGAGGCGGGCTTCGATGGCGTCGAAATTCACGCCGCCAACGGCTACCTGCTCGACCAGTTCCTGCGCGACGGATCCAACCAGCGCACCGACGCCTACGGCGGCTCGCTGGAAAATCGCTGCCGCCTGCTTCTCGAAGTCACCCGGGCCGTCTCCGATGTATGGGGGGCGAACTGCGTCGGCGTACGACTTTCCCCAATCAACCCGTTCAATGACATGCACGACTCCAACCCGCAGAAGACCTTCGAGTACGTGGCGGCGGCGCTGGGTTCCTTTGGCCTGGCCTACCTGCACGGCATGGAAGGCACCATCGGCGAGAGCAAGCATGCCCCGCAGGAATTCGACTTCACGCCCTTCCGGCGCGCCTTCAAGGGCACCTACATCACCAACGGCGGCTACGACAAGGCGCTCGCCGAAGAAGCCTTGACCACGGGCTATGCCGACCTGGTGGCCTTCGGGGTACCCTTCATCGCCAACCCGGATTTGCCGGAACGTTTCGCCGAAAATTCTCCACTTAACGAAGCCGACCCGAACACCTTCTACGGTGGCGACGAAAAAGGCTATACCGACTACCCGTTTCTCTCTTAAAACACTAAGGGCTCGTTAATGAATAAGTTGGACATACGCTGGGGCTGGTTGGGGTGCAGTCCTAGGCGCGAGACGCGCGGTTGTGTCATTCACAACAAGCGGATCGCAACACCGGAATGCACCCCAACCAGCCCCAGCCAGAAGGGTTGCCGCGTATTCGGGCGTCTGCGGCGTTGCAAGGCTTGCGAATGGAACAACCATTCGCCGCGCCTCGCGCCTTGCATCCATCCCGAATATGCGACAACGTATGACCAACTTATTCATTAACGAGCCCTAAGGAACAGCAATGCAAACCAAAACCGCCTCAACCCAGGTCGACGTTCACGACATCATCGCCAAGCGCTGGAGCTGCCGCGCCTTCGACGCAAGCAAACCGGTCAGTCGGGAGCAGATCGTCGCCCTGCTGGAGGCCGCGCGCTGGTCGCCCTCCTGCTTCGGCGACGAGCCGTGGCGCTTCATCGTATGGGACAAGAACAGCGATGCCGCTGCCTGGCAGAAAGCCTTCGACTGCCTGGGGGAATGGAACCAGAATTGGGTGAAAAACGCGCCGGTACTGATGCTGACCACCGCCAACAGCCTGTTCAGCAAGAACGGCAAACCCAACCGCTGGGGCCAGTACGACACCGGTGCCGCCGCCGAGAATCTATGTCTGCAAGCAGTAGCTTCGGGCTTGATGGCGCATCAGATGGGTGGCTTCGATGTGGAAAAAACGCGCAGCGCTTTCAACATTCCCAATGAATTCGCATTGATGGCGATGATCGCGGTGGGCTACCAGGGCGAGCCGGAAGTACTTAACGACAATGAGGAACTGAAGGAACTGGAACTGGCTGCTCGCGCCAGAACCCCGCTGGGCGTACACTTTTTCGATGGTGACTGGGGCGTACCGGTAAAGGGCTAAACGGACACGGCGAGAAGCGCCACCCCGAATTATGGATATCGCTTCTCGCCGTGTCCGTTCTCTCTCTCCTACTTCTCCCCCAGAAGGGAGAGAGTGATGAAGTATCGCTTCGCGATGTTTGCTTTAATTCGCGACCTTTCCCCTCGCCTGCTTGGTCTCGCTACGTTGCTTCTTGGTTTCCAGCCTGCGCCTTTTCGACGCTTTGGTCGGTTTCGTTGCAATACGCGGCTTAGGTTTTTCGGTGGCGTGAAGAATCAGTTCTACCAGGCGGGCAATTGCGTCCTGCCGGTTGCGCTCCTGCGTGCGATGGCGCTTGGCCTCGATCAGCAGTACGCCCTCGTTGGTCAGGCGGTTTCCCGCCAGCTTCATCAGGCGAGCTCGCACATCCTCGGGTAGCGAAGGCGAACGCGCCACATCAAAGCGCAACTGCACTGCAGTCGAAACCTTGTTGACGTTCTGCCCGCCCGGCCCGGAAGCGCGAATGAACTGCAGTTCGATTTCGTTCTCATTGATGGCGAGCCATGAAGTAATCCGTATCATCCCGCCATGGTAGCAACCGGCTGCTTGCCATGAAAGAAATAAACGCGTTAAATCCAAACGACATGGATTTTTTGCGCACGGGGTTTTCTGGTTTACTGAGAGAAGCCGTATTCAGCGACCTGCTGAATCCATGTGGATGTTGGTCTAATGGGCAGATTCATGGTGCCAGTTTCAAATCAGGGAGGATGTATGCGAAATTTATCGGTCGCAGTTCTATTGTCGATTGCCGCGCATGCGGTGAGTGCAGCGGATGATGTTGGACGATACCAGGCCATTCCGCTCCCCAGGGCCAACAATGACGTATCACAGTCAGTCGTCATCATCGACACAAAAGAGGGCTATCTCTGGGAGTGGGTTTCAACACCCCCCGTTGGCCGGATTCCTGATGGATACTATCTCCGGTATCAGGGCAAAGTCAGACCAGGCAAAGCCATAGGGGAAGTCGTTGATCAGAAACAATTCACTTCGCCGCTAAAATGAAAACACAAGAGGCCGATAAATATCCGAGGTTAAGAAGGCAGGAAAAATGTCAGCCCAAATAACCCCCCAAAACATTCTCGACTTCTGGTACTCGAAGGAAATGCAAAGCCGCTGGTTTGCATCAACGCCGGCACTGGATGACGAGATACGGAACAAATTCGAGGCGTTGTGGCGCAAAGCCGCCACAGGGGAACTCGACGGCTGGAAAGAGACTCCTGTGGGCTGTCTGGCCTTGGTCATCGTACTCGACCAGTTGCCGCTGAACATGTTTCGCGGGAAGGCAGAGAGCTTCAGCACCGAGCAACAGGCGGTCGAAATTGCCAAACACGCTATCGGCAAAGGCTATAACCTGCACTTGCCGGCAGAGCACCTGGCCTTTCTGTACATGCCGTTGATGCACAGCGAGAACCTCGCAGATCAGGATCTCTCAGTCAGGCTGTTCGAAGCAGCGAAACTCGAAAGCAACCTGCGTTTTGCGCAACATCATCGGGAACTGATCCGGAAATACGGCCGCTTTCCTCATCGCAACGGCATACTTGGGCGGGAAAATACACCCGAGGAAATCGAGTATCTTGCTTCGAAAGAAGCATTTCTGGGCTAGAACGCCAGTTAGGTGCGTCCCACTCCAATTCGACCCGGATTTATCGCCAACTCCGGGTTGAATATAACGTTACGCCAGTTAATTCATCACTAGCCACTTTGAGTGTATTGCCTATTAATACGCGCTGACGGCACAAATGTCAGGAGCTATTTTGAAAACTCAAACTCATGCGCAATTGTCGCTCCATCGCTGAGAGCTTAATGCCGTAATATTTCTCACCCACCTTGAATATGTACCTGCACCAATTTTCAGATCGTTTAGGCCAATTAAGCGTAACGCAATAAGTTCCATGTCACCTATATGCCATGTGCCTTGACCGATTGATGACCTACCTAGCTTGCTGATATTACGACGAATATCGCTTGAAGCAACGAGTTTTCCATCGGGTTCATTCGTCCATCGGCGGGAGCTCCCCTCCTTTTGATGACTGACGACTTTGGCATTCGGAATTAGCTGCCTTAGCTCGTCCGCAGTTAGCTGAACTTCGTTCTGTGCCTTAAGGTCATTAAGAACCAAGCCACCAGCTTGAGCAACCAAGGAAAGTGCGAAGCATAAGACCCCCCCAACGTACCAAATTTGAGGGGCTGGCCGAGGAAAAGCCTAAGCTGAAAACCCATGAACCCGCCAATATGAATAGAACTCAGGGCAGAGTACTGGGGTGGCAAACCGATGAACTTAGGCATGTAAAAAGGCGTGCTCAAGCGCCAGAGCGAACTGCCGCAGTTGATGCGAACAGATCAGGCACACCGAGTTGCTTAAAGCCGTACTTGCTTATTCCATGAAAATTCAGGTCAAATAGTCCTCTGTTTCTGTCCCATATTCAATCACGTCGAGCTGGGACGAGGATGTACAAAACATAATTGCGGAGGAATCCATGCAACGCGGCTGCCATACACGTAAACGTATTCTCGTTACCGGGGGTGCAGGATTTATCGGTTCGCACCTGTGCGAACGACTGCTCTCGGATGGTCACGATATCCTGTGTGTGGACAATTTTTATACTGGCACCCGCGACAACATCACTCACCTGCTCGATCACCCGCACTTTGAGCTGCTGCGTCACGACATCACTTTCCCGCTGTTTGTGGAAGTAGATGAAATATACAACTTGGCCTGCCCAGCCTCACCGATTCACTATCAGAACGACCCAGTGCAGACCACTAAAACCAGCGTGCACGGTTCGATCAACATGCTGGGGCTGGCCAAACGCGTGCATGCTAAAATCCTGCTCGCCTCGACTAGCGAGGTCTATGGCGATCCCGCCATGCACCCTCAACAGGAATCATACTGGGGACACGTTAATCCGATCGGCCCGCGCGCCTGCTACGACGAGGGCAAGCGCTGTGCCGAAACGCTTTTCTTCGATTATCATCGCCAGCATGGCCTGCACATCAAAGTTGCGCGCATCTTTAACACCTATGGCCCGCGTATGCATCCTGACGACGGCAGGGTGGTTTCCAACTTTATCGTGCAGACCCTTCGGGGTTTACCCATTACCATTTATGGCGATGGCCAGCAGACCCGCTCATTTTGCTATATAGACGACATGATCGAGGCGTTAGTTCGCCTCATGAATACATCTGATGATTTCACCGGACCCGTCAACCTGGGTAATCCAGTGGAATTCACGATATACGAGCTGGCACAGCACATTTTGCGCTTGGTCGGCTCCACCGCCGACCCGATATTCCATCTTTTGCCCGAAGATGATCCCCGCCAGCGTTGCCCCGACATCACGCTGGCCAAAAAGATAATGGAATGGCAACCTGGCATAGCCTTGGACACCGGGCTGAAACAAACCATCGACTATTTCCGCAATCAGTTCCAATTCGCCACTGACTGACTTCCGTCCATGCCAGCACATGTCAGCATCGTCATCCCGGCGCACAATGCCGCGCGCTACCTGGCTGCAACGCTGGAAAGCGCACTAGGGCAAACCTACGCAGAGCGAGAAATCATCGTGATAGACGATGGCTCTACCGACTCCACGCCTGCCCTGCTGCAGGGCTACGGCACCCGTATACGTGTGGCCCAGCAGAAGAATGCTGGACAGGCAGCAGCACGCAATCACGGCGCTCGTCTGGCGCAGGGCGATCTGCTGCTGTTTCTGGATAGTGATGATCTGCTGGATGCCGACTTGCTCACCCAGCAGGTCGCGCTGCTGAATCGCTTTGCAGGTGCGGATGCGGTGTATTGCGACCATCGTACCATTGATGATGAAGGCCAGATTACCGCAGACACGGGTGCGCTGAGTTACCCTCGTCCTTCAGGCGATATTCTGCGCGCCTTGCTGCATGGCCCCTGCATCGTCACACCGGCTCTGGTGCTGATACGTCGTGCGGCTTTCGAGTCCAGCGGGGGTTTCAACCAGATCGAATTGATGCGCGGCTACGAAGATTACGACCTGTGGCTGCGCATGGCGGCACACAGTTACTTTATCTACAACCCACGTACCCTGGTGTCATACCGGCGCCATCCGGCGCAGGCAACCCGACAGGAAGCTTACCGGCTCAAGGCAAGTCTGGCGACCCTGTCCGCACTGGAAGGCATTGGCGAAACCGTGCGCGCCAGAGGTACCGCGGACTTGCTGTGCTTTTACGCCGCGCGCTTGCGCGAAAGCCATCTCTCCGCCGCCTGGGCGCAAGGGCAATTGGGTGACTATCCAGGCGCGTTGCGCACTTCGTGGCACAGTCTGGTAGCGCAACCCACTTCCTTGCGGGCATGGCGCACCTGGACGCATGCCTTGACTAACCGGTTTGCCAGGCCGTGGAGACGACCATGAAAACATTGCCCCTCAGCTTCTCGGTAGTGATCCTCTAGTCTGCACCGTACCAATTTTCTGTTGCGCCTGCTGACTGGCGTACTAAAATTTACACAATTCAGCCGGTAGCCTCCAGTCTAAAACCAGCCATCCACTATCGTAGTGGGCTCTGCACTGGCTATGGGGCATAATGATGCTTCCTGATTAGCTCCATCTGACATGAACCTGATCGACGCCCTTTCACACCGGTTGAGAAGCACCCGAATCCGCCTTTCCGCCTTGCTGGCGAAAAAATGGAAGCGCAGCTTCTATCTCTATCTGGCCGGAATTTTCACCCTCCTGATCATGGCCGACGCGCTGTTTCTGCATCTCGCCACCGACATGAAGCAGACCACGTTCGACATGATGGTGCGTTACCGCGTTGTCGTGCCCAAGCCCGACCCGGACATCGTCATCGTCGACATCAACGAGGCGAGCCTGGCCGCGATGGCGAAAGACTACGGCCGCTGGCCGTGGCCTCGACAGGTACTGGGAGAGTTTGTCGAACAGATTGAAAAACAGCGGCCCAAGGCCATCGTGTTCGACATCCTGTTCAGCGACCCGGATGTGTACAACCCGGACAGCGATGCCTATTTCGATGCCGCCATCGCCGCCACCGGCAACACTTTTTTCCCGATGCTTCGGCTGGATCCGGCAAGCGACACCCTGAGCCAGATCAAGCCGGGCATGATCCCGGGCGTGATCGCCATGAGCGGCGAGGCACAGCGCGATGCCACGGTGGCAATGGTGCTGCCGCACTTCAAGGCGGTGCTGGAAGGCGGCCGGATCGGGCTGCACAATATCTACCCAGATACCGATGGTATCGCCCGCCAGTACCCGGTTTACCGCGACGATTACGGCTGGAAAATTCCCTCTCTGCCGCTGCGTATTGCCCAGCAACTGAAGTTTCCCCAGCCCGAGGCGCAGCGGGTGCTGCTCAACTGGCGCGGCAGGCCATTTACCTACCACTCGGTAAGCTTCAGTGACGTTTTTGCTGATCTGACCAGCAAAAACAAACAGCGTCCGGCAGACGAATTCACCGGCAAGATTGTGATCATCGGTTCGACCGCACCCAGCCTGTTCGATATCAAGCCGACGCCGCTCAGCCGTATGCATCCCGGCGTGGAAATTCTCGCCACCGCCATCGACAATTTCAAGCACGGTGACTACCTGCGCTTCCCCGATGCCCGCATCGCCTACCTGCTGCTGACGCTCTCCATTGTGTGGGCGACCGCCTGGGGGTTCTACCACAGCGTTGGCCAGGACAAATTCGACAGGCTGTTCGGCGCTTCGCAGTTCATTCTTCTGGCTGTCTCCTACGCCAGCATCAACTTCACCACCACCTACATCAACCTGACCGGCCCGATCACCCTCGGTCTGGCCTACTTCACTCTGGCCCGGCTGTACGCCTTCGCTACCGGCAGGGCGCTGGAGAAAAGCACGGTACGGACTTCGCAGGAGCGCGACGGAGAACTTCATGGCGTGCTGATGCTGATCAGCCTTGGCGTAAAGGCAGATACTCTGAGCGAAGGCGCGCGCGAAACAATCCGCAGGCAACTGGAAAAAACCGGCAGTGCAGCAAAGAGCGTGGAGATCCTGAATGGCCGGCAAAAAGGCATCTGGAATCTGTTTGAGAACACCCTGGCAATTTCCTGGCTGCGCCCGGCAGATGACGAGGACAATCGGCTACGCATCCTCCGCGACATCAACACGATCGTGCAAGTGGCCGGATCTCTCTTGCAAAAACACGCTGCAACTGCGGATAATGAGGTGAACTGGTTCGTCCACGAAGGGTCGATTACCGGCGGAGAGCAAGCATCCGACAGCTGGCGCACATTGTTCGCAGAAACGCTGCTACGCTGGAAAGAGACGGAAAAAAGGAAATCATGATGCACTCAACACGCTATCTTCATATACTGCTGGCCGCTGTTCTGCTGGCAGCGCCCATCGCCCACGCAGGCGAGAGCGGCACCGCAGTCAAGGCCGATGAACTGAAAGCGGAACCGTTCCGCGACGCCAAAACCGTCGGCAAGCTGACTGCCGGCGACAAGGTGGAGATCCTGAAGAAGGACGGCGGCTGGTTTCAGGTAAAAAGCGCCCGGGGCAACGGCTGGGTGCGCATGCTCAGCATCCGCCGCGGCGTAGCGCGCAAGACATCGACAAGCAGTGAAATCTCTGGGCTGGCCGGCCTCGCTTCGGGCAGGGCCGGGACTGGGCGGGTAGTCGCCACCACCGGCATCCGCGGCCTCAACGAGGAAGAACTCAAGGCCGCCAAATACAACGAAGCCGAACTGAAGCTGGCTGAATCCAGCCTCACCAGCCGGGCGGAGGCGAAAAAATTCGCCTCCAAAGGCAAACTGACGGCGCGCAAGCTGGATTACCTGCCCGACCCGGCTGAAGGAGAACAGCCATGAACCGCATGATAGTCAGATGGCTGACCGGGCTGGGACTGCTGCTATTCCTCGGCGCCGCACACGGCTTCAATCTCGGCCAGGAGCTGAGAAATGCAACGGAAGCGTTACAAAAACCGGGCAAGTCAGCGGAACTGGGTGGCTATTCCGAGGAGGAAGAAACTGCCATAGGCCGCCAAATTGCCGGCAGTCTGCTCGGCGCTGCGCCGCTGGTGAAAGACAAACAGCTGCAAAAATACGTCAACAATGTCGGGCGCTGGGTCGCCAGCCAAAGCGAACGGCCCGATCTCGCCTGGCACTTCGGCGTAATCGAATCGAAAGACATCAATGCCTTCGCTGCGCCCGGCGGCTACATCTTCGTCACTCGCGGGCTGTACCAGCTGCTCGACAACGAAGCTGAACTGGCGGGCGTGCTGGCGCACGAAATCGGCCACGTCATCCGCAAGCACCACCTGAAAATCCTGCAGCAAAGCAAGCTGGTGGATCTGGGCGGTAAAATGCTGGCGAAGCAGGTGGGCGGCGACGAAAAAATCCACAACCTGATCGGCAGCGGTGCGGAAATCGTCTCGCGCTCGCTCGACAAGAACGCCGAATTCGAAGCCGACCGCATCGCCGTGGTGCTGGCGGCGCGCGCCGGCTACGACGCCTTCGGCCTGCCTGAAGTCCTGCAGGAAATCGGCCATTCTGCTACCGGCAACAGCGGCAGTGTGGCGCTGCTGTTCAAGACCCACCCCCACCCCGACGAACGTCTGACCAAACTCAGCGATGCGGTAGGAAGCCGTTTCGACGGGTTGAAGGGGCTGACCCTGGACAATCGCTTCTATCGCCTGAAGCCTTAACTTTTTTCAACCAACTCTGGAGAGAAAATCAATGAAAATACGCCTGATTACCCTCGTTTGCGGGCTGCTGCTCAGCCTGAATGTTTACGCCGCCAATCCCATGGTAGAGATGAAAACCAATCTTGGCAGCTTCACCCTCGAACTCTACCCGGACAAGTCGCCGAAGACGGTCGAAAATTTTCTCAAATACGTCAAGGGCGGCTTCTACAAAGGTACGGTATTTCACCGCGTGATCGATAACTTCATGATCCAGGGCGGCGGTTTCGATACCAGGCTAATGGAAAAAGAAACTTTTTACCCGATCCGGAACGAGGCCACCAATGGCCTGAAAAACGAGACTTACACCATCGCCATGGCACGCACCAATGACCCGCATTCCGCCAAGGCGCAGTTCTTCATCAATGTGAAGGACAACGTCTTCCTCGACCATACCGTTCCCAAAATGCAAGGCTGGGGCTACGCTGTGTTCGGCAAGGTGGTGAAAGGCCAGGATGTGGTAATGAAGATTTCCAAGGTCAAAACCGGGCCACGCGATCCCCTGCCCTCGGATGTGCCGCTGGAGAATGTGGTGATCGAGGACGTGAAGCTGCTGCCTTAACCTGATGTCCGTCCCATACACCTGGACCTCCATCCTCGGCATCGTCCGCGAGCATAAGAAGGATCTGATCAGCGCCCATATCGTCGCCATCCTGGCAGCGGTGGCGAGCGTGCCAATTCCGCTCCTGATGCCGCTGCTGGTGGACGAAGTACTTTTGCACCAGCCTGGTCGAATGGTGGCGTGGCTGAACAGCCATTTCGCCCCCACTTGGCACGGACCGGCACTGTATATCGGCGGAGTACTGGCGCTGACGCTGGTGCTGCGGCTGACAGCGCTGATCCTGAGCGTATGGCACGGCCGCAGCTTCACCTTGATTGCCAAGGATGTGGTCTTCCGCATGCGCGAACAGATGCTGCTGCGTTTGAGCCGCATCGCCATGTCGGAGTACGAGACGCTGGGCAGCGGTGCAGTCGCTTCCCACTTCGTCAAAGACCTCGATGCGGTGGACAATTTCATCGGCGCCTCGGTGTCAAAATTTCTGGTGGCGCTGCTGACCATCATCGGCACCGCCATCATCTTGCTGTGGATGCACTGGCAACTGGCGCTGTTCATCCTGCTGCTCAATCCGGCGGTGATCTATTTCACCACGGTGCTGGGCAAGCGCGTGAAGGATTTGAAGAAGCGTGAAAACAGCGCCTTCGAGTTGTTCCAGCAGGCGCTCACCGAAACTCTGGACGCAATCCAGCAAATCCGCGCCATTAACCGCGAACGCCACTACATCAGCCGGGTAATAGACACGGCGCGCGACATCCGCACCCATGCCGCCGCTTTCTCATGGAAAAGCGATGCCGCTGGGCGGCTGTCGTTCATGGTATTTCTATTCGGCTTCGACGTATTCCGCGCCATCAGCATGCTGATGGTGGTGTATTCCAATCTCAGCATTGGCCAGATGATGGCGGTGTTCGGCTACCTCTGGTTCATGATGGGGCCAGTGCAGGAAATCCTCGGCATCCAGTACGCTTTTTATGCCGCCAAGGCGGCTCTGGGGCGCATCAACCGCCTGCTCGAACTGAAGGAAGAGCCACACTACCCGCACCTGAAGGATCCCTTCACCGGCAAAAACACGGTCGGCGTCGAGGTGGAGAACGTCTGCTTCAGCTATGGTGAAACGCCTGTGCTCAACGGCGTCAGCCTGACCATCCAGCCGGGAGAAAAAGTGGCGCTGGTAGGAGCTTCCGGCGGCGGCAAGTCAACCCTGGTGCAGGTAATCCTCGGTCTCTATCCACCCGACTCAGGCACGGTGAATTTCGATGGCGTGCCGATGACCGAAATCGGCATGGAAGTGGTACGCAGCCACGTCGCCACCGTGCTTCAACATCCGGCACTATTCAACGACACGGTACGCATGAACCTGACTTTGGGACGCGAACTCACCGACGAACAACTGTGGCAGGCGCTGGAAGTGGCGCAGCTGGCCGTTACCGTACGCGAGTTGCCACACGGCCTCGACACCATCGTCGGCCGCCAGGGCGTGCGCCTCTCCGGCGGCCAGCGCCAGCGCCTGGCGATCGCGCGCATGGTACTGTGCGACCCTCAAGTCGTCATTCTGGACGAGGCCACCTCGGCGCTCGACGCAGAAACCGAGGCGAAACTGCATGACGCGCTGCGCTCGTTTCTGAAAAACCGCACCACGCTGATCATCGCCCACCGCCTCTCCGCTGTAAAACAGGCCGACCGGGCCTATGTCTTCGACGACGGCCATATCATTGAGGAAGGCGTACACGAGGAACTGATCAAGGGTGATGGGCTTTACAGCCGGCTGTATGGGCGGCTTCAGCACTGATCGGACATCATGCTCAGTAAAATAAAATCCCTCATTCTAATCGTGACCCTGTCCGGCTGCGCGGCCATGCCGTGGACCGACACGCGGGAGGACGCGCTGCGGCAGGAGGCGGGATACCTGGCCGGGCTGGTCAAGAAAAACAAGATCAACAAGGTGCAGGCCGCGGACCGGCTCAACATCAAGCGCATCAATCTGATCGGCCAGAACCCCTACGATGACGAGGTGTTCGCCTATTACCGTCATCTTGCCGGGGAGCGCGACCGCAAGCGCATCGACCAGGACGAGGCCCAGTCGCTGATGCAAAAAAAACTGTCCGAGGTGCGCGCCCGCTACCGGCAAGACCCAGGAAAATCCGGCAAGACCCCGGTGTTCACCAATTTTATGATGGAGCTGTACGGGCTGCCGTCACTGTGACCATTTTGGCGACCACCGTATTGCTGATCATTGCCGCAATGGTCGCCGCCTTCCCCTTGCTCGTCCGCATCGGCTTCCGCGCGCCGCGCATCATCGAACGGGGCAGTCCGGAACAGTACGGTCTGGCATACCGGGAAGTCTCGATCCCGACCGAGAACGACAAGCATCTGTTCGCCTGGTTTGTCCCGCCTCCGGCTACCGGCTCCGCTCCGGCCGTGGCCGTGCTGCATGGCTGGTGGCAACGCCGAAATGATGCTGCCGCTGGCGCAACCGCTGCATAGTGCCGGCTATGCCGTACTCCTGTTCGATTCGCGCAACCATGGCAAGAGCGATAGCGACGACTTTTCTTCCCTGCCGCGCTTCGCCGACGACTTGGAACACGCACTCGACTGGCTTGCGTTGCAGCCCGATGTGGAGGCCACCAAGCTGGCCGCGCTGGGGCATTCGGTGGGTGCCGCAGCGGCACTGCTGGTCGCATCGCGCCGCCGCGATCTGGCCGCGGTGACAAGCATTGCCGCCTTTGCCGATCCGGAAAGCATGATGCGGAGATTCCTCACCGCGCATCACGTTCCCTATTTCCCGCTCGGCCGCCCCGTGCTGTGCTACGTCCAGCACGCCATCGGCCACCGCTTCAGCGACATCGCCCCGCGCAACACCATCCGACAGATCCGTTGCCCGGTGCTGCTGATTCACGGCAGCGACGACACCATCGTGCCGGCCGAGGAGGCCATGGAGATCTACGCCCGGCGGTCCGGCGACCAGGTTCGTTTGCTGATCCTGGCCGGCGACCACGACTCGTCCCGCGAAGCAGAGCGCCATGCCGATGAATTGATTGATTTCCTCGATCAGGCGATCGATCAGAAAAACGCCGAGCAGTTCAAACTCAGCGCCATATAATTGTGACGGACCCTTCGTTTCAATACCATCACCACACCGTTTCGGGTAAAAAAACCTATTTATAAACTGCTAGGACCAATCCCAACGCAGGGGATTACTGAATGTGGATTCAAAGCAAGGCGATAAAAGCGTCGGAATTCTTTACGATAGTACCTGTAATCCACTTCACACAAAACGCAGGCTACTGAATATGAATGAATTAATATAATTGGCATGAAGCATGCTTATCATCAATACAAGTGGCCGGAACTCGGCCCCAAAGCTCCCTGCTTAAACACTTGCTCTGTCTGGAGGACATCATGAAACTCAATAAACTTGCTACCGCCACCGCGTTGGCCGCCACGCTGATTACCAGCAGCAGCGCTTTCGCACTCGCCATTACGCCTACTGTCTCCTTCAATCCTGGCACAACGCTGAATACCACCGGCATAAGCACCTTCACGACAAGCGGGGCGCAAATGGCAGGTATGTTGGTAACAGCCTATTTCAGTGGCGGCACAAGTGAAAGCGTTTCCTGGGCTGCCGGTGTCGGTAGTGCTGGGGCCGCAACCGGCACTAATTGGTCCCTGGGTTTTGCGGGTGCCACAACTTTTAGCCCCTTCTGGGAATTGCTGACTACCGGCAATTTGTCTGCCGACATCACACGACTGGTCATTGATGCTCAACCTGGCGATACGATTTTTGACACTATTACGGGTATTGAAACAACGCCTGGTTCTGCGCAGGGCTGGCCTTTCTCGGATGTCGACGGCCCTGCCGGCTTGGGTGTAACGGCTGCCTATTTGAACCAGGTAGCGCTTAACGGTACGGTTTATGGAGATCTATTTACCGTGCTGGATATCGGTTTTTTCACAGCAACCGGTGCGGCTGGCGGATTGGGCGCAAATAGCCGGCTGATTTTTACGGCTGACACAGACAACACTACTGTCCGGGGTGACCTCAATCCCATCCCAGAGCCCGCCACCTTGGCTCTGCTTGGTCTGGGTCTGTTCGGTCTGGGCGCCATGCGCCGCAAGGCCTGAAACACTCACTGTCGAAAAATCTGACAGTCAACGGCGGCCAGCAGGCCGCCGTTTTTATTGTCTGGCCGAACAGTTCCTATCTCCACTGCCGTTCTCGGCGACGAGCAGACTCACCCCATGTATGGCGGTGGCGTTAACTATACAGCGCTCTGGAATTTGGAGCTGTTCGTGGACGTCACGCCAAATACTGCTCAGACGTGGAGAGCCTCATTTGAGCAGTTTGGGCCTGCAAACTACAATGCCTCTGGTCCACGAATTCTTGAACTTGATGGTTACGCATGCGCGGGTCCGGTGCCGGAACCAGCAACCCTTCTTCTCCTGAGTCTAGATCTGACGGGTATACCGGGAATCCGCAGAAAGATGAAAAGATAGATGCATCAATTGTTTCAAAAATCAAAAGGCAGAGCCTCTATGCAGGTTCTGCCTTTCTTGTGCGTTGTTCCGCACGCAATGCGCTTCGCTTCTTGGTTCTCTTACCCAGATTAGCCCTTACGAGCGTTTGGGCGACAGGAAAGCTTTGTGGAACAGGTGGTAAATGAGCTGCCAAGGCGACATGCGCAGCCAGTGTGCGCGTACATAGAGCAGCCAGCGGGCGGTGCCTGTCAGCCAATCGGAACAGCTCGGGTGAATAGGGGCGAGCGCGCGGCCGTAAAGTGCGTCCATGATGGCTACCAATAGCCAAGAAGGCCTGGACACTGCCTGGTTGATAGCGGCAGATTCAGGGATGGGCGTGCCAAGCACCAGATTAGCATAACGCAGCGCATAAAAAAGAGGGCGAGTGAGTTCCAGTTCCTGCGCTCGACTCACTAGCGCTGACCAGAATGACGGCGAATCGCCGAAGTGACGCAGCAGGCTATCCAGGTCGGCGAGGTCGCGCAACCCGTGATCCAGCTCGCCTTCATGAAACAAATGGGTGGCGCTATGTAGCACCATGTCTACCGGCGCTAACACTTTGATGGACTGATCTTCCCCAACCGGCACGGCGGCTTCAATTAATTTAACGGGGTCCGGATGAACGCGTGCACTTTCCGGCAGAATATTGTGGTGCACGTCCAGTACGCTTTGGCGCTTAAGGTGCATCATGGGCGGCAGTTCGTGCATCCAGATCCGGTAATAGCGCTGGTCGTAGGCATCGTGATGGCTACTGGCCCAGCCGTGGAGGCGCAGCGCGGCCTCTGCCTGATTGAGTTGGCCTTTGGGAACGAGGATATCCACATCTGAAAAAATGCGCCCTCTTGACGGTGGCAGGTCTGCCATGAGATAGGCTGCGCCTTTGAGCATGATGACCTGAAGGTCGATGGTTGCCAGCGCCTTACGAAGACAGAGAGTTTCCCATCGTATCGCTTGAGCATGTCGTTGGACCACGGTGTCTGCTGATTCCAGGTGTGCGCGGGGTCTGGCCGGAATACTGTCGATCAGACCTTGATCATCGAGCATGGTGTAGATGCGCGCCAGCAAATCGGCATGCCTTGCCTGGCGTATCAGCAGATCCCATTCGGTGTGGCTAAGCGATACAGCAGTTTTGGGTTGCCGCAGCACTTGCGCCACCAGGTTGTGTGTGGCCTTCATGGGGCGGGGAGCTTCAGGTCGGCAAAGACAGCAACGGCCTCGTCGAGGTTACTGTAGGTGAATTCGTAGCAATCGCACGCGTCGATCAGGTTTTCCATCATTTGAAAACCCTGTGGGCCAAGCTGGCTATAGTTAAATGCGCTCTCCACCATGCGCATAAAAGCGCGGGCCTTGGGTTGCGGTTCCAGGCGCGTGACTGCTCCGGGTTGGTACTTGGGAAAAACAATCCAGGCAGGCCGAGCGGTTACGTGGCTTTGCACGACGCTCCCGGCGGGCGGTTTCATGTGAGCAACCGTCCCTTTCATCGTGTCGCGCACCTCGCGGCTAAGGACTGCGCCCGGCTCAAATTTCCGGATCACGTGTATGGATTCATTCTTGAGGCTCACGGGGCGGCACAACGGAACGAGTGCGTTGTCTGCTTTGTCGATCAGGGCGAGTTCATCAGAGAGCAGGCGCCACTCACGGTTGATTAAAGCGGCGCACAAGGTGCTTTTCCCTGCGCCGGGCGGAGCCGGCATGATCACGGCACCACCCTGTTTTTCCATAACCGCAGCATGCAGGATGAGATACTGATGTGAGTGTCCTGATACGCACCAATTCATTCCCCATTCGAGCATCGGGAAAGCTTGGTCCAAAGGCAGGGGCTTGAAGGGGATTCGACCATCAAAAGAAAATAAAACCTGAGGACGAAACCAACGCCGCAAATTTCCAGGCGGGGTAAGACAGACGTGGAAATCGGCAAAGCCGGTTTCTTCAGCTATCGGGTAGTCCGCATAGAGCAGACCGATGCCCTCCGCCACACTGCGGATCGAGGTTTGTATATGTGTAATGAAGGGGCCGGCCTGGAGGAATAATCCCGCTTCTTTGAGCCGGGAACCAAGCTCCGAGGGTGTTAACGCAGAAACATTCAAAGTTGAGTATGTTCGATAATGCCAAGACTATCGAAATCCGTAAGAATTTGTTCTATGAAAAATACGAACTCATCATCCGGCTCAATTTGCTGCAATGGGGCAATCCATTCGGCCAGGCTTACTGTATCCGCAGGCGCTTGCTGCAATTTCAGTAGCACCTGTGCCGCAGCCAGGCCGAGCAGATGGGTATCCCCCGTAGCGCCGTTGTAGACGACGAACTCATCGCCCCAGGAATGGTAAAGCAGTTCGTTTTCGGCGGCTACTTGCCACTTCTGATTTAAGCGCATTCAGTATTTTAATACGGGCCGACCGCTGATGTCTCTGCGAAGGGGGAGAGGCTCAGGAATATATCAAAGAGTCATCGTGGTTTTCAAATAGGTTACGATGTCTGCGCCGTACCACTTTATGCCGGCGCTCGGCTCATAATAGCCTTTAGAGGCCCAATCGTTGAACATGTCTTTCACGGCCTGTTCAGTCAGCACGGGACTCGTCCAACCCATTTTTGCATTCAGGAGCGCGGAGACGATGTGTGCGCCCAACTGGTCAGGGTCCCCGCCCCCCCCCAGCCAAATCACCTTAAACATAGTGTAATTGTAGTAAATCGACCCACCGCCGCTGCAATTAAATTTATTTCTAAACAGGGTGGCGTTGGTAGTCGTCCAGTTTTCGGGATGATTGCAGTAATTCGCGTCACCTACACATGTTCCTGCCTTGTATGGCAGAGGCCATTCCTCAGGTTTGTTGCCCCAGTAGCCTGGCGTACGACCCATACACGTTGTGGGCTGTCCATGCGAGCTGACATTGCCGGACTGGAAACCGGATGGTGACTGACATGCCCACGCGCCCAGCACCGGTCGACTGGCGAGGGTAATAATCACCCCTCCTGCTGCTAACCCCGATTTGCCAAAGCGCCTGCGCGATTCATCAACAGATTGCGCTGGAGAGGTGGCACCCTGTGGCAGGCTTTGTTCCACCACCTTGCCATCTGGATGTTCTTTTGTGGTCATGACGTACTCTCCTTGATAAGGTCACTTCCTAACCCGCGTACTTTGCTCTGTAGGCCTATGAGTCATGGTATGAGGAAATATTGTACTGATTATTCAATATATGAGCAAAATTCGTACCATCTCTCTACGTAACCCCATATCACCCAAATAATCAGTGTATTAGACATATGCTTGATTCCGTATTACGCATCATACCTCAATCAGTGTAAACTTTTTCGACACCCACCTATTTTAAGAAGAAGTTGTCCAACGAGGTGAGACGAATTGGGCGATGGGTACACTGAGTTCATGCCCATCCCTTAACATTAGCGGCTAGCTAATTTAAATGTAGTCGTATCTGGAACATCGTACAAGGTAGATATCGGATCGCCGGCAATCCGTAATGTAATAAATCCCGACATTCAACACGATAAAATAAAAGCAAATGGAGTTTAAGACTCCAATGGCACCAAAACTTAAAACCTGTTTCCAGAAGTGGCTGCTGCCGCTTTAGCAGCGGCGCACGCACAATTTGACGCGGCTTAGGGAAATGGCTCGACAGATTCAACAACTCAGGCCTGAGAAATGAAAAACCCTGCCGTCAGAAAAAACAGCAGGGAAAGTTTGGTTTTACCTTTGACACGGAACCGGCAAGTGAATGGCCCCGTTTATTCTCTACAGATAAGCCTCACACCTTGCGCCTACGTATCACCCAACCCATTCCGCTCAGGCCAATGCCGAACAGCGCTAGACTGATGGGCTCTGGTACAGTCACTTCCTGTTGCAGTTGACCGCCTCCGATCTCCTGCAGATAAGTGCCTGTCCCTGCCCAGAAGTGGTCGAGTGCGCCAAAACCCAGGCCTTCGAGTGCGGCGGCTGTCCCGTCAGTGTATTGGAACAGGTTCACCTTGGACCATGTGCCGTCTGCGTTCTTTTTTGCTTGCAGCAGGAAATCTGACGTCATGTCCGAGACAAACATATAGCCGTTCACAAACGACATGCCGTCCATGTGACCGCCAGCCAAGTTACCGAAGGTGAATTCCTGCATCCAGGCAGAGCCGTCCCAGCTGTACACTGCGCGCGCGCCTTCGCTCGCGGTATACCAAGTCCCGGTCGCGGTGTCCTGGGTCACGAACGACCCGACTGTCGATAGCACAGTGCTTGTAACCCCCGTGCCAAGGTCATACTTTATTAGCCCCGCACCGCCAATACCGCCCCACGTGCCACCTGCCCCGCGATAATAGAGCGCGTCTGCCGTGGCAAACATGCCGGATTGACTCTGGCCGTCTATACCTGTATTGCCGTAAATTGTAGGGGCGCTAAAGGTGCGCGCCACCATGGGCCCAGTGTCGAGCGGATTATCGGGATGAACATTGGCGTCAGTCCCCCCCGACAGGCTTACGGTCCAGCGCGCAATCTGGCCATTGCCGACGTTGGCATAGACATAATTGCCATAGGAAGCGGTGTCATAAATCGAACCAGTCCCCAAACTGGTGTAGGTCGGACTGGCATAGACATAGTAGTTGCCATCGACAGCACCTGGAGTAATTAAATTCGCCATTGCGCTTGCGCTCATCAAGGCCATCGCGCCCGCTACAGCCACCGCGATTCGATTTGCCTGAGTCTTTTTCATGATTTTTCCTTTCAATATAAAAAATAACGGAAAAACATATAGAGGTTAGACACGATTAATGTATTCGCCAATTGCTATCGTACTATCCTTACCAATTCATTAAGCATTACCCATGCCAGCAGAGCACATCTCAATAATACCATTCATAAACAGTAAGTTAAATTAATATTGAGTGACTTCATCCTTTTTTTAAAAGCTTTCAAAGTTACACTGTAATAAATGTCGACATTCAGATCTGTTTAGTCAGAGATCAGCCGTTCCTACACTTGAGCATCCTCAATACGATGATGAAATACACGCCGAAGCCAATAGAATTGAGCCCTCTCAGGGAAGTCGAAAGTAAGGGTACGCATGACACGCGGATGAGAGAAGAAGGTTTTTAACAAGAAAATGGCGAATTTACTGGCTGTTGGCTGTCAAATATTCCGACACCATGACGGAGGCGATGGGGGGGGTGTGGACTGCTACAGCACTCAGGAGGCCATGATCACCCCTCTTCATAAGGGCAGGAAGCATGGACTTGGTCAGCGCTTCCCTAGGCAGCCAAATTCGTATTCAACGTCACGTAACGCACCTCAAGGATTTCCATCTCATCCACCCCTCCCGGCGTGCGCAGCGTCACCGTGTCTCCCTCGCGCGCCTTGAGCAGCGCCCGCGCCAGTGGCGAAACCCAGCTGATCATGCCCTGTCCGGCATCAGCCTCGTCCACGCCGACGATGCTGTAGGTGTGCTCCTCTCCATCCTGGCCGCACACCGTCACGGTGGCGCCGAAGAACACCTGGTCGCATTCCTCGCGCTCACCCGGGTCGACCACCTCGGCGTTATCCAGGCGTTTGGAAAGAAAACGGATGCGCCTGTCGATCTCGCGCAACCGCTTCTTGCCATAGATGTAATCGCCGTTTTCCGAACGGTCACCGTTTGAAGCTGCCCAGGTAATGGTTTTTACCAGCGCCGGACGCTCGGTCTTCCATAGCTGATCAAACTCGTCCTTGAGGCGCTGGTATCCCGTCGGGGTGATGTAGTTCTTCAGCCCCAGCGGCAGTTGCTGCGCCGGCTCGATCTCTTCCTCTTCCGCATCGTCGTTCTCGCGGGTAAACGCTTTGCTCATTAGGGCGTGTTAACATTAATTTCGCGTCTGCGACGGGGGCGATTTGGGATGCAGCCCGCGAAGCAAGACGCGCAGTGGTGCAAGCCACCACAAGCGGCTTGCGACAAAGGGGGGCGCCCAAATCGCCCCCGTCCCGAAGGGTTGTTGCGAGAAATGCGCGTCTGCGTTGTTGCAAAGCTTGCGAATGGAGCAACCATTCGCCGCGCCTCGCGCCTAGCATCCATCGCTTTCTCGCAACAACGCAGGCGTGAAATTAATGTTAACACGCCCTAGTTCTGTTCCAGTTCTTCCAGTGCCTCGGTGGCGATTTCACGCACCTCTTTGTCTTCGTCATCGAGACAGGCGCGCAACCACGGTGCCACTTGCTGGCCGCCAATCAGTGACAGAAAATGGCAGGCATCGGCCCGGGTGAGCGCATCGCCATTTTTGGTCAACGCGCCCAAATCGGGGATCATCGTCTCGGCGAGTCCACTGCCCTGCAGCTCTTCAAGCACCGCTCCTATCCCCAGACGCACCGCCATGCTGGAATCCGGCCGTTCCATCAAGCGCACCAACGCCCGCAACCGTGACGGCTCCTGCCGCGCCATCTCCTCGACCTTGGCGCGACGACCACTGGTCAACATCTGAAAAAAATAGTCTGCCATGCCGTCAAGGCTCCCAGCCTGTTCGGCCCAGCGACGCAGTTCGGCGGGAGGCTGCACGCCCTCCAGTTCGAACGGGCCGATTCTGGTCCACGGCACCGTCCTTACCCCAAGTTCTGACGCGCGCTCTGGGTGAACAGCAACATTAACCGCTTCCAGCCGCCCGATAGCGCCCTCCTTGAGCAGGCTGCTCAAGCCTTCTAGCACTGCTGGGCAATGCGGACAACCGGGTGCAAGCAGCAGCAAGGCATCGGGAATAGCGTTTTGATTCATGGCGTTCACCTGACAACAATCTCGAAAGTAGAATTGACGCGACAGTAGATCATATTAGCATTTAATGATATTTTATCGAATTGCGCCGGGAAGATAGAATCCCTTGCCTCGGCGCCCATCACTTTTCTGGAGAAACCAAGTATGGCAACAGTTGACCTTAACCAGGGCAATTTCGAGAGTACCGTCATTGGCAATGATATCGTGATCGTGGATTTCTGGGCGCCGTGGTGCGGTCCATGCCGCTCCTTCGCCCCCACCTACGAGCAAATGTCGGAAAAATACCCCGACATCACCTTTGCCAAGGTCAATACCGAAGCCGAAACCGATCTTGCCGGCTATTTCCAGATCCGCTCGATCCCGACCCTGATGGTGTTTCGCGAAAAAGTGGTGATCTACTCCGAGGCTGGCGCCTTGCCTGCCTCCGGGCTGGAGCAACTGATCGAGCAAGTGAAGGGGCTCGACATGGTTGAAGTGCATAAGCAGATCGCGGCCGAAGAAGCCAAGGGCAGCTAGTCTAGCAAATTCTGCAGAAAATCCGCGGCCTGCGCTATCCCTTCGGGCTGGACCGGCGTCGTGGGCGGCAACGCCCACAGCGCCTCCAGTTGTGCGGCAATGGCACCCTGTTCCAGCGCGGCACGCTCCACTTCCATGCAACGGCCCTGCCGCTTCAGCCATTCCACCAGATACTGCGCCTCCGGCCAGTCTTTACGGTCGAGATACAGCACCGGCACCCCATTGCAGGCCGCCTCGGCAAAACTGCCATAGCCTGGCTTGGTCAACAGCGCATCGCAGGAAGCCAGCACATCGGTAAAATCCATGCCCAGGGATTCCAGTTCCACCGCGTCGGGATGACGCACCTGCCATGAGGATTGCACCACCCAGCGCACGCCGGGAATGCGTGGCCAGCTATCCAGCGCCAGGCGGAAGGCAATGCCGCCCATGGCGATCAGCACCAGCCGGTCGTCGTTTGATATCCCCAGCCGGGCCGCCATTTCGGCACGGCGGCTGCGTCCCAACCGGGCGATGGGGCCGATAGTGCGACTATTTGCCAAATTCTCCATCGGCATAGCGGGCAGTGGCCTGAGAAAATACGCGGCGCTGTTGTAGGCATCGAGCATCTGGCTGTGAATTTCTGGCGCTTCCGGCCGGTCATGGCAGTAATGGCCGTAGATATCCGCCCAGTTGAGGGAACACATCCCCACCGAGGGAATTCCCGCACTGGCTGCGGCAGCAAGGCTGAGGTAGGGCACGTTGGCAAACAACAAATCAGGCGCGAGCGCGGCCATGGTCTCTGCTTCACGTGCCACCATGCCCTTCCAGTCACGGTGAAAATTCCGATAGGCCTCGGCACTTTCCTCCACATTCACCGCCACTGCATCCACCATCTCCATGCCGAAATCGAGCGCCTTGGAAATCAGCGTGAAATCGCAGTGAAAACGCCGCGCCAGCACCTCGTGTGGCGCCCCGCTACGCAGTGTCACTCGCATGCCGGGCAGACGTTCTGCCAGCGCGTTGACCACCGGCGCGGTCTGCGCGATATGGCCGAAGCCGTGATAGGAAAGATCGACCAGCAGATGGGGCATCAATCGGGATCAGACTTCCATCTGCAGCGTTTCACGCAACAGCGGTACGGTGATGGGGCGCTTGGTTTCGAGGGAGTAGCGGTCGAGCGTATCCAGCGCCCCCAGCAGCGACGGCAGGTCGCGCCGCCAGTGGCGAAGCAGGTATTCCGCCACACCAGCCCCGAGTCGGAAGCCGCGGCTTGCGGCGTGGGCGTGCAGCGCCTGCACCTTCTCGTCGTCGCTGAGGCCATGAATTTGATAAATCAGCCCCCAGCCGAGTCGGGTCACCACATCGGGACGCATCGGGAGCTGTGCCGGGGCACACTGCCCGCTGGTCAGGAGACGCCCCCGCCCTTCGCGCAGCCGGTTGTAAAGATTGAACAGCGCGATCTGACCCTCGCCGTCCAGCTGGCCGACATCGTCCAGCGCCACCGCATCGTAACCTTCCAGATGATCCGGTAGCGCCGCACCGCACTGCACGTAAACCGATTTCAACCCGTACCGCGAAACGGCCCCCACAAACGCATGCAGCAAATGCGTCTTGCCGCTACTAGGCTCGCCCCAAAGGTAAATAAAACGCTCCGGTTGCGCGCCAGCAGCACTTTCGCTCAAGGCTTGCAGCACTTCCACATTGCGCCCGGCAACAAAATTGTCCAGCGTGGGGGTGAAGTCGGGGGAGATTTCGAGCAGTAGCTGTTTCATTTTTTAACGGAAAATCAGGTTATCCGTATTTTAGCAGCTTGAGCAGCGCCTGCAGCGGTTTGTAAAAACCGGGTATGATTCAGCGTTTCATTCATCCAGTTTTCTCGCCGATGGATTTCACGGATTTGCTTTTCATTCTGTTACTTGCCGCGCTCGCCGGATTCTGGCTCGACAGCCTGCGCGCCCTCGAAACCGCGCGAAATGCGGGCAAACGCGCCTGTAACAGCGCAGGGGTCCAATTTCTCGACGACACAGTCACTGTCACCGCCTTGGCTCTGAAACGTAACACGGGGGGGCAACTGGCAATCCGGCGGACCTATCATTTCGAATTCAGCGATACCGGAGATAACCGACTGGAAGGCACTCTCGTATTGCTGGGTGCTCGTGTTGAATCGGTGGAAATGGAGCCGTTCCGGTTCATGCAATAACCCTCTTATTATTTCTTGCTGCCAAAACGAAACAAACTTCACCCCAGGACCAGCCATGAAATCGTTCAGATTAATAATCGCTTGACTTGTCAAAATATAAGGCGTAAAAACTCTCTGGTGTTTGGATTCAAGTTTTTTGCACTATCGGTTTCGCCGTTTGCAGTCTTGGAATTCAGGCATTTTCGCGGGATTTCCCGTTTTTTTATTAGCAAGGGACTACGTAAATGGCAACTGGTACTGTAAAATGGTTTAACGATTCCAAGGGTTTCGGCTTCATCACTCCGGACGACGGCAGCGAAGATCTGTTCGCGCACTTCTCCGCGATTCAGATGGGCGGATTCAAAACCTTGAAAGAAGGTCAAAAGGTGCAGTTTGAAATCACCCAAGGCCCCAAGGGTAAGCAAGCTTCCAACATCCAAGCCGCCTAAGTATTAGCGCTTGAATGCTACGCCCCGGAGCCACGGCTCCGGGGCGTTTTTACTTGTACTATGCACCACGGAGTGGGGCGTAGTGTTTGTGCCGACCTACCGGTACAAACTGCTCTTCAGATAGCTCTTCCGCAACAACCGCAAGCCCACCAGCAGCACTGCGCTGATCGGCAATGCCAGTAGCACACCGAAGAAACCGAACAACTGCCCGAATGCCAATACCGCAAAAATCACTGCGACCGGATGCAGGCCGATACGATCGCCAACCAACCAGGGCGTCACTACCACTCCCTCCAACATCTGACCTGCGCCGAATACGATCCACACCGGAATCATTCCGCCCAGGCTCTGGAACTGCATCAGTCCTGCTAGCGTCGCCAGAGTCAGGCCGACGATCATGCCGAGGTAGGGCACGAACACCAGCAAGCCGGCGATAATTCCGATCGGCAATGCCAGTTCCAGCCCGACCAGCCATAAACCGAGCGCGTAAAACAGGCTCATCAACAGCATCACCGAGATCTGGCCACGCAAAAAACTGCCCAGCACTTCATCCACTTCCCGAACTACCGCACTGACCTGTTCGTGCCAGCGGCGCGGAATCACCCCGTCGATGCGGGCGACGATCAGGTTCCAGTCGCGCAGCACGTAAAACAGCACCACCGGCACCAGCACCAGATTGACGAAAAAGCCTACCAGTGCCAGCCCCCCGCTTTTAATTGAAGGCAGGAATTGCGCCGCAAAGCCGCCGGCGCTTTGCCAATGTTCGGCCAACGCCTGTTTGAGATATGCACTGTCAAACTGCAATTCCACGTCGAACCGGGACTTCAGCCAAGGCGCCAGATGCTGCCTGAACCAGTCAAGGTAGCCCGGCAAGCGCTCTATGAACAATGACACCTGCTTCTCGAATAGCGGGATCATGATCAGCAGCAGAGCGGAAAATAAACCAAACAGGAACACCATGACCAGGATTGTGCTGAGGGTGCGGGGTATTTTCAGGCCAGCCAGCCGTTCCACCAGCGGGTTGCAAATATAGGCGAGAATAGCCGCGAACAGGAACGGCGCGAGGATAGGACTGAGCAGGTAAAACAGTCCACCCACCGCGACGACCGGCAACAGCCACCACAGGTGTCGGAGATTGAGTTCTTCAAGGCGTTTCGTGTCCATTTGGGATAAACCTATAAACGGCAGTTAACCGCTTCACTATGCATTTAATACAATGATTATAAATAATTTCTTTATTAGCTCCGCGTTCACCTGCTTAGTGAGTACGCTACGAGGCGAATTGCACAATTATTTGAACACGTGACTGCGTTATAACTTCTTGGAATGGAACGACCATTCCGCGTCGTTATGCCTTGCCCTGTATCCAAAAAATCGCACACTTCGCCCCGTCCAACTGCTGTTTCTAGGTTAAAATACCACAATTTACAAATTTACGCGGAGCCTCCCTTGAACCAGCCCGACTCAACCAAAAATTCCCTGAGCTACCGCGATGCAGGCGTGGACATCGATGCCGGTGACGCTCTGGTAGAGAACATCAAGCCATTCGCCAAGCGCACCATGCGTCCTGAAGTACTCGGCGGCCTCGGCGGCTTCGGCGCATTGTTCGAAATCTCAAAGAAATACAAAAACCCGGTACTGGTCTCCGGCACCGACGGTGTCGGCACCAAACTCAAGCTCGCCTTCATGCTCGACAAACACGACACCGTCGGCATCGACCTGGTGGCGATGAGCGTCAACGACATCCTGGTGCAGGGCGCGGAGCCGCTGTTCTTCCTCGACTACTTCGCCTGCGGCAAGCTCGATGTCACCACCGCCACCGATGTCATCAAGGGCATCGCGGCGGGCTGCGAACAAGCCGGCTGCGCGCTGATCGGCGGCGAAACCGCCGAGATGCCCGGCATGTACCCAGCGGGCGAGTACGACCTCGCCGGCTTCGCTGTGGGCGCAGCGGAAAAAGACAAACTCATCAACGGTTCGACCATCGCCGCCGGCGATGCGGTACTCGGCCTAGCCTCCAGCGGCGCGCACTCGAACGGCTATTCGCTGATCCGCAAGATCATCGAGCGCAGCGGGATTGACCTCAACTCGGATTTCCACGGCCAGCCGTTACGTGACGTGGTGCTGGCGCCGACGCGCATCTACGTCAAACCGATGCTAGCGCTGATGGAACAGCTGCCGGTCAAAGGCATGGCCCACATTACCGGCGGTGGCCTGCTCGAAAACATCCCGCGTGTGCTGCCGGAAAACCTGACGGCAGTACTGAACAAAAACAGCTGGGACATGCCGCCACTGTTTTCCTGGATGCAACAGGAAGGCAACGTGGCCGAGAAGGAAATGCACCGCACTTTCAACTGCGGTATCGGCATGGCGGTAATCGTCGCCGCTGCGGATGCCGAGCGCGCCATGCAGCTGCTGCGCGATGCAGGCGAAACAATATGGCAGATAGGCAGCGTCGAGAAACGCGCCGAAGGGCAGCCGCAAACCGTGGTGCAATGAAGTCCATCGTCATCCTCATCTCCGGGCGCGGCAGCAACATGCAAGCGATCCTGGAGGCCAGACTGCCGGTCAAAATCGCCGCGGTCATCAGCAGCAGCCCCAACGCCCATGGCCTGGAAATCGCCAGGCAGCACGGCATTCCCGCCCATGCACTGAACCACCGCGACCACGAAACCCGCGAGGAATTCGACACCGCCCTGGCTGCTAAGATCAATGAATTCAACCCCGATCTGGTCGTACTAGCCGGTTTCATGCGCATTCTCACACCGAAATTCGTCCATGATTACAATGCCCGGCTGATCAATATCCACCCCTCGCTGCTGCCGGCATTCACGGGCCTCAACACTCACGCCCGCGCCCTGACCGAGGGGGTGAAAATCCATGGCTGCACCGTGCATTTCGTCACCCCCAACCTCGACAAAGGTCCGATCATCGTTCAGGCAGCCGTACCGGTACTACCCGGCGACACCGAAGAGACGCTGGGCGCAAGGGTGCTGGAACAGGAGCACCAGATCTACCCCCAGGCAATCCGCTGGTTTGCCGAAGACCGGTTAACCGTCACCCCGGATTGCAACGTCATCCTTCAAAACCAACAGCCAGTTGAATCCGCGCTACGCTCGCCGTGGGAAGCGCCATGAAGAAATTATTGATCGTGCTTTGCAGCCTGTGGATGGGGACGGTCCTGGCCGCTGCCCCGCAGCAAGTTGCCGCCACCTACAGCCTCTCAAAACAAGGCCAGCAAATCGGCACCGTCACGGAAAACTTCAAACAAACAGAAGTCCGCTATCAGCTTGAGAGCGTCACCTCCGCCATCGGCGTTTACGCCCTGTTCATGAAAGGAAAAATCCGCCTGATCAGCAGCGGAGAGGTGACCGACCATGGCCTGCGTCCACTGCACTTCGAGCATCATCGCGCCGCCGATCCGGCCAAGACTGTCCAGGCCGATTTCGACTGGGAGAAGATGAATCTCACCCACAGCTTCGACGGCAAAACTGAGAGCGTCGCCCTTGAACCCGGCAGCCAGGACCGCATCAGCCTGCAATACCAGTTCATGTTCGCGCCTCCGGTAAAAGAGGATATCCGGCTGTTCATGACCACCGGCAAGAAACTCAACCTCTACCATTACAAACTGGCCGGGGAAGAGAAAATCACCACGCCGGCAGGGCAGTTCCAGACGATACACCTGATCAAGCAGCGCACGGGAGATGAGGATGGCACGGAAATCTGGTTGGCGAAGAAACGTCATTTCTTCCCGGTACGTATCATCGTCGAGGAACACAATGGCGGCAAGATGGAACAGAACCTGACCTCCCTGACCTTCGAGGGTGAGTAATTCGGTGGGCGGGCACGTCAAGCCATGCCGGATCGGGTAAAAATACTTCTTTGGGTACTGGGGCTTTCCCTGGCGGTGCACCTCGCCTTGTTGTTGGGCCCGCATTTCTCCCTGCCCGTCAACCTGGCTCCCGCTCCAGTTCTGGAAGCCAGGCTCAGCCCACCTCCGCCTCCATCAGCGAGGCTGACGAAGCCCAAGCCGCCGCGTGCCACTCAACCCAAACCCAACCCCGTGAAAAAAACCTCCACTCCGCCCGTGGAAGCTGCGCCCGCACCCGAGGTCCAACCCCATACTACCGCACCACCACTCGCCGAAACGCCGCCTGCCGTGGAGCCCGAACCGGCCGTTCCCGATTCACCCACCATGCCGCAGCGGGTAACGACACGATTCACCGTATTCAAGGGGCTGAACGGCATCCGTGTGGGTCGTGCCGAGCAGGTATGGAAGCTCGACGGAGAACGCTATACAATTTCCAGCATAGCTGAAGCCAGCGGCCTGTTCTCTCTGTTTGCTACTGGCAAGTTCGTCCAGGAAAGCCAGGGGGAAATCTCGCCGGCCGGGCTGAAACCCTCGAACTACCGTGTGGAACGAGGAAAGGGCGGCGCGGACAAGACCGATACCGCCCAGTTCGACTGGAATGCCATGACACTCACCCTCGCCAGCGGAGGCAGCAAACAGACACTGAAACTGCCGGAAGGAACCCAGGATCTGTTAAGCTTCATGTATCAACTCGCCTTCGCACCGCCACAGAGCAGCGCAGTTAAATTACAGATGACCAATGGCAGAAAACTCGACAGCTATACTTACTGGGTCGTGGAAGAAGCGCTGGAAACCCCGATGGGGGTGCTGAATACCCTGCACCTCGGCAAGCAGCGCGAAGAAGGTGAAAAAGATACCGAAGTCTGGCTAGCCGCCGACTACCATTACCTGCCGGTCAAAATCAGCCAGATCGATAAGGATGGCGATGGGCTGGTGCTGCTGGCGAACGAAATCGAATTGACTAAGTGAGGAGTTAGGGGTGAGGGGTGAGGCGAAAAAACAAAAGCCGCACCATCGCGGGTTTTCCGCCTCACCCCTCACGCCTCACCCCTAACCAAAATAAGCTACCCACTGGAATGATATAGCTCATGCAACTCTCCACTACTCGCCTCGGCCACGCCGTACACGCCCTGATCGATATCCTGCCGCTAAACCACCCGGCCGATGCGAGCTTGAGCCGCTATTTCCGCAACAACCACGAATTGGGCCCCAAGGATCGCGCCTTCGTCGCCGAAACAGTTTATGCCGTACTGCGTCGCAAGCGCCTTCTGGAGCACCTCGCCGCGCCTCACACCTCGCCGCGCCACCTGATTCTGGCCTTGCTGGCGAAGGTACAGGGCCTGAGCCTGCGCGAGCTGGAACCGCTACTGCACAAGGAAGAAAACGAGTGGCTGAAGCAGGTCAAGGCGGTGCCCACGGACAATCTGCCATTAGCGGTCCGGGTGGACTTCCCCGACTGGCTGACGGAAAGACTGGTCGAGCGTATGCCGGAAGAAGAAATTCTCGCCCTGGCGCGCGGCATGCAGCATTCCGCCCCGCTCGATCTGCGAGTCAACACCGTGCGCGCCAACCGCGATGAAGTGCTGGCCATTCTGAAGCGTGACGGCATCCCCGCCGAAGCGACACCGTTTTCCCCGGTCGGCGTGCGTATCATGGAAAAGCCGGCGATCAACCGTCACCCCCTGTTCCTCACCGGCAAGATCGAAGTGCAGGACGAGGGCAGCCAGTTGCTTGGATACCTGGTTGCGCCAAAACGTGGTGAGATGATCGCGGACTTCTGCGCCGGAGCCGGTGGCAAGACCCTGCTACTGGGCGCGCTGATGCACTCCCAGGGACGGATCTACGCCTTCGATGTGTCGGAAAAGCGCCTCACCCAGCTTAAACCACGCCTGAAACGCTCCGGCCTGTCCAACCTGCATCCCCAGCTGATCAGCAACGAAAATGACATCAAGATCAAGCGTCTCGCCGGCAAGCTCGACCGTGTGCTGGTCGATGCGCCCTGCAGCGGGCTCGGCACCCTGCGCCGCAACCCCGATCTAAAATGGCGCCAGAAACCGCAGGATATCGAGGAGCTGACGCAGAAACAGGCCGCCATTCTCACTGCCGCCGCCCGCCTGGTCAAAGTCGGTGGACGACTGGTGTACGCCACTTGCAGCATACTTGAAGAAGAAAATGAGCGGATCGTCGAAGCCTTTCTCGCCACGCATCCAGAATTCGAATTGCGTGCAGCCAGCGAGGTGCTGGCGCAGCAGAACATCCCGCTGGACACGGGCAAATACTTCAAGCTCGCGCCACATCTGCATGGCACGGATGGATTCTTTGCTGCGGTGATGGAAAGAAAGAGCTAGGGTAAAGCGAACTGGCCTGGATACTTCATAAATTTGCGTGACGATCACGCAAATAGGACATCCCGCGCACAGCTATCATGCCCGGCTACGGTAGTAAGCGTCGAATTGCTCTTTCGGCAGCGGCTTTGAATAGTAATACCCCTGGAATATGTGGCAATCGTAACGGAGGAGAAAGTCGAGCTGCTCTGCCGTCTCCACGCCTTCGGCCACAATATTCAGTTTAAGAATATTTGCCATATTCAGAATAGTCACCACCATCATCCGATCCCCCTCTTTCTGGTCAAGCGCACCGACGAAGGAGCGATCAATCTTGATCTCGTCAAGAGGAAGCCGGTTCAGATAGCTGAGGGATGAGTAGCCGGTGCCGAAATCGTCCATGGAGAAACGGATTCCTGATTCCTTCAACCTGTTCATCACCGAAATGACGCGCTTGATATCCTCGGCCACTATCGATTCCGTGATCTCGAATATGAGCTTGTGACACAATTCTTCGTCGAGATAACGTTGAACCAGATCTTCGACCTGCTCCACGAAGGCATGGTGGGTAAACTGCCGCATGCTGATGTTGATGGAGAACTGATCAAGACAGATACCCTCATCTCGCCACTCGCGCAGAGTCCTGAACCCTGTTTCAAGGATATAGTGTCCCAGTTCAACAATCAGTCCTGTCTGTTCGGCGATGGGAATAAATTGGGCGGGCGAAACGGAACCGAGTGTCGGATTGTTCCAGCGTGCCAGAGATTCGGCGCCGATGATACGCCCCTCGCGGTCGAACTGCGGCTGGAAGTGAAGCGTGATTTCATTGTTGGCCAGAGCAAAGTGGAGCAGACGTTCAATCTCCAGATGGCTCTCGACCCGGTTGGACATTTCTTCATTGAACATGAAAACGCCGTCGCGCCCCTTCGCCTTTACCTCGTACATCGCAATATCGGCTTCCTTGATGAAGCTGTGGGCATTGGCGCTACGCCCGCTGAGGATGCTTACGCCGATGCTGGCGCTGATGCACATATGATGCTGGTCGACCACATAGGTCTCTTTCAGTCTTGCGATAAGTTGCTCGGATATTTCTAACGCGGCGCGCTCGCACGCCTCCCGGTCGACAAAATTGCTTCCGGCAATGATGAACTCGTCCCCCCCAAGGCGCGCGACAATACACCCTTGGGGAACACGTTCCTGTAGACGCGACACGACGCTTTGCAGGAGCCGATCGCCGACATCGTGCCCCAGGGAGTCGTTGACGTTCTTGAAGTGATCCAGGTCGATGAGCAGGAGGTAGGAGAACTCGCCGCTCTCATTCAGGGAATTCATCCGTTTCTGCAGGTGTTCGATAAAGTACTGCCGGTTATGCAGGCCTGTAAGCGCGTCGTGCGTGGCCTGATGGTTCGCCTGCATCAGCAGTTGGTGAGCGCTGTTGGCGGCGTAGAGTAAAACCCAGGTGAGGGTGCAGGCAAAGAGGGTGAGGACATAGCCATACCACTCGCCGATGAAGAAAAAGTAGACGATCAGCGGAACCATCAGGATGAAGATGGTCGGCCTGAAAAGTCGCTTATCCGAAGCCAGCAGCGAAGAGGCGACCACCGAGGCGCCGATTTCGGTGAAGATGGCGATGTAGTGGAGCTTGTAGGCGTTCTGCCCGACATAGAGCAGGAAAATCAATGTCCACAACAGAAAGAAAGCGTAGAAAAACCATGAACACTGTCGGTACCAGCGATCACGCCGGTTCTCACTCATCGCGTCAAAGTCGAAACCCCGGTAAAGAGAATACCCCCAAACTGACGCCGCAATGACCAGCAGATACCAGACGAAAGCCGGAGCGAAAACCCCATTTAACCAGCCAAGGAAGAGATAGCCAAGGCCGGGCAAGAGCGAAAGCGCCATGAACACCGGAATCTGGCGATGCAAAAATATGTAGAAGCACTTGTTTCTCATGGAATAAGTATCAAGCCATTTTGCTTATTGATGTAGCCAATATACTTTATCTGTCTGAGTGATGACCACTAATTATTGCGCCTGCACTTAAATTCGACTGTAGAAACAATGGACTTTCTCAACATTGGGATGTATGTCTTGGCTTACCCTCTGTTGTCGCTATCATTAAACAGTGCCATACCCGTCAAACGAGAAAACACGCTGATGACGCCGTATTTATTTAAGCTTAATATTCCAGATGAGAACATTCCCACATTATCAACTCTCTCAAGGAGCAATCATGAAATGCAGATTCGACACCCGTAGAATTTTCTCCCTGCTGCTGCTCGGCTTGGCTGCCGCCTCGCTGGCGGGAGGCGCGCTCGCCGCCGACACGCCCAAACGCAAGTCGGGTCTGTGGGAAATAAACACGCAGATGGAGGGAATACCCAACATGGGCGCCATGCAGCAGTGCATCGACCAGAACACCGACAATCTTATGCAACAGCAAGCAAAGAAGGAAAAAGTCGACTGCAGCGTGATGGATTTCAAGGCCCAGGGCAACAAGTTCACCCTGCATTCGGTCTGCAAGTTCGAGGGCACCACAGCCACGACCGATGCCGTGTTTATCGGCACCTTTGATTCAGCCTACAAGGGTGACATGAATATTCGCTACAATCCGCCGATGCATGGCATAAGTGAATCGAAAATGACCATGGAAGCCAAATGGCTCGGCCCCTGCAAACCCGGCCAGAAACCCGGTGACGTGATCATGCCGAACATGAAAAATATGAACTTTAATGAAATGATGAAGGATCCGAAAATTCGGGAGATGATGAAACAACAGAAATAAGCAACTCACAGGGGTGGGCGGCAAGCTGCCCGGCCCTGATTATCTTGAATCTCGGCGAACTCTCTGGCTTACATCTGCCGTTTTTTAATCCCGCAGAGCCAGCCGCGCCATTTCAACAGCTCCGCCTTTCGTCTTGTGCCCTGCGACAAAACGACCTCTGTGGCAGAACACGCAACCCTCCATGCCGATGACGGCGTCCAGTTCCTCGCCATCCAGTCCGGCCCAGGCTGAAGGCAGGGATTTTCGGTTATTAAAGCTTCCCGCGCGATCCGGAACGGCGGTCACATGCCATTTCGCCTGGGCATCCGGTGTAATTACGTACAGAAGATGCTCGTACTCAGACGATCCCAATACGGCATCCTTCCATGGCACGTCGTGCTCCAACACCAGCAACCGCCCCGCTTCCTGCAATATCCCTTGCGCCACAGCGGCGCGCGCCTTTTCAAATCCGTTTGCGTCCCTGATCGTGTTTTGCAAAACGGTGGTTGCCATGCTGACAGCACGTTCGAAGGCCTCGTTCCTGGCTGAAGCGGACGTGACATCCTGCCAGCCGGGATTGAACCCTCCAAGGACCGTGGAAATGGACATCAGCGTGACGGGCAGAGTTTCCTTGCTTAAGTTAATGCCGCAATCCATGGCATCCACGCCTTGCACCAGCCAGCGATCGACCTTGGCCGCCGCAGCCGCCGATTCACAAAGCTGCGCTCCCAATTCACACCATACCAGGCCGAACGAACTGTACGGGATGCCGTTTTCGCGCGCTTCCTTGTATTCCAGTTGATGATGGTCGAAACGGCAGGTCGCCGAGTCAAAAACACGTCCCACATCGAATATGACATCCGCTGCGTCCAGTTGCCCCTGATCGCGCGTACGCAGGATGGGCAAAGCCGGATTTACCAGGCGTAGAGTCGCTGCCGCCAACACATCATCGGCATGAAAGGACCCGGAGTGGGTGGCTGCAACAGCGCCGGGGCGCTGGAGGATAGTATAAAGATTCGACACGTTACCTCTTTAAATTGTTAGTTGTTCCATGGCCAGTATCCTAACAGAATGGCAAATCAAGTTGCGAAACCGGCAACACTGGACGCCAGTCATTGTTTATACTTCAGCCACCCGGAACGTAATATAGATCACATCCGCCGGAAAATTATCCCTGACTTGAAGAAATCGTTTTGAAAAAAATACTCATTACTATACAGGGCAAGACCCTGATCCTACATTACCAAGTCAAGCATGGGCTGGTGCGCAAAGGCTCTGGCTGGGCAACCTATATTGAGGTTTTGCCTTCCGCCGAGCTAGCCCGATTCGACCTGAAAGGGCTGACCCCTGAAATGTTCTGCGTGAATATTACCGACATGGCGAATATTCGCGGTCTGTTTTCCGGGCAGGTTGAAAATGAACGGCAGGTTCCCGTTGCGCGATGGGACATGAATTACGAAGATTACCTGCATGCGACCAGCTCCCATGTGGCGAAATTGACGCATCTGCAAATTGTGGATTTGCTTGCCTCATTGCCGGGTTACATTCAGGAAATGGACAACCAATTTATCGATTTCGCAGGCAGCGTCGTCCCTCACGAAACGGGAGAAACCGCCACTTTCAGCGGTTATCGGCTGACTATCGTGACAGAAGACATCGAAGACAAGGTCGCTCCTTACGCCGATTACAACCTGGACACTCACACGCCGGAAGGATGGCAAGGCTACCCGCCACCGCAAGCGGATTACGAGCCGATACGAACCGCACTGGAGAACCAGCTTCAGGCCATCAGAGACGCCGGCGTGCAGCTCACGCAGGTTTATGATGAAACCGATTACGCCATAGCAAGTTAATTGCACATCCGTTTATTTACTTTTGGGCTGTATAATCGCCCCCTTTTTTCGAGCACCCTGCCATGTGGTTTAAAAACATCTTCCTTTATCGCCTTCCTGCCGATTTGGCCATAAGCGCCGCCACGCTGGAGGAAAAGCTCTCCCGCCAACCACTGCAGCCCTGCGGCGGATTGGACAAGCAAAGCCGTGGCTGGGTTTCCCCTCAAGGTAATGGGCCTTTCGTCCACGCATTGAACCGGCAGCTGTTGATCGCCATGGGCGTAGAGCAGAAACTGCTGCCCGCCGCCATCATCAACCAGTTTGCCAAGGATCGCATCGCCGAACTCGAAGCGCAGCAGGGCCACCGCGTCGGGCGCAAGGAGATCAAGGAGATCAAGGAACGTATCACCGACGAGCTCCTCCCTCGTGCATTCGCACATCGACGCACGACCTTCGTCTGGATCGATCCGGTCAACGGCTGGCTGGTTGTGGACGCGGCCTCCCCGGCCAAGGCGGATGAAGTTCTGGAACTGCTCGGCAAAACTCTGGACGACCTGCCGCTCAAGCTGCTGCATACCAGACTCTCGCCCGTCGCAGCCATGACTGGCTGGCTCGCCGCCGGTGATGCGCCGCCCGGGTTTACCATCGATCGCGAACTGGAGCTCCGCTCCATCGACGAGGGCAAGGCCACGGTTCGCTATGTCCGCCATGACCTGGAGGGAGATGAAATCCGTGCGCACATTGCTGCCGGCAAGAGCGCCACCCGGCTGGGAATGACCTGGAACGACAAAATCTCCTTCGTCCTCACCGAACAGCTCCAGATCAAGCGCCTCGCCTTTCTGGACATACTCAAGGAAGAAGCCGAATCCGAAGCTGAAACCACCGAAGAGTTATTCGATATCGACTTTACCCTCATGACCGGCGAACTGGCCCGCTTACTGGCCGATCTGGTCGAGGCGCTGGGCGGCGAGAACCTTCAGCAGGCGTAACCCTGTTTGTGTCTTGTCCTGACCTTTACGCATGATTGACAACTCTGAACCCAAAGAACTACGCCAGGCGGCGCTATTCTGGCTGTCAGAGCCGGACCCCGCCAGCAAAGCCGAAGGAGTACGCCTCCTGGCGCAAGCATGGCAGTCTGGTGATGTCATGCTGGACGCGCATGCCACCTTGTCAGCACAACCTCCCATACCCGGCCAGCCGCTCAAGCCCGAACTGGTATCGCCACGCCTGGTCAAGCACCGTTCGATGAACACCCTGGAGGGTCGCGCCACATTGATCCATGCCTTGGTGCACATCGAATTCACGGCCATCAACCTGGCGCTGGATGCACTCTGGCGCTACCCCGACATGCCGCGCGAATATTACGCGGATTGGCTGCAGGTCGCGCAGGAGGAAGCACTGCATTTCTCCTTGCTTGCCGACCACTTGCGCGGCATGGGCTACGCCTATGGTGATTTTCCGGCGCATAACAGCCTGTGGGAGATGGCGGCAAAAACCCAGGACGACATCCTGGCCCGAATCGCTCTGGTGCCTCGAACCATGGAGGCGCGCGGTCTGGATGCCGCCCCGCCGGTGCGGGCAAAGCTGGCGCAGGCGGGTGACATGGCTGCCGCCGCTATCCTCGACATCATCCTGCGCGATGAAATCGGTCACGTCGGCATCGGCAACCGCTGGTATGGATGGCTGTGTGAGCAGCGTGGACTGGAGCCGGTAAACACCTACGCCCGCCTGGCAGCCGAGTACCATGCGCCGGTCATGCGCGGTCCGTTCAATCTTGAAGCAAGGCGGGCAGCAGGCTTCAGTGAGATTGAATTGGCGGCATTAAAATAAAACTGGCGAATCGGGAGAGATGAAACAGTCATGGCAAGTTTTATCATCGCGCCATGATTGTCGGGTCAGTAACCAATACAACGCCAGCATGTCACGACGGCCAAGACAGCTTGCCGCACAGATCGATGTGCGTCAGGTACAGCCGCAGATCAAATTCAATCTGATGATATTCCGGCTCCATGTGGATACAGAGCTGATAGAAGGCCTTGTCGTGCTCTTTTTCCTTCAGGTGCGCAAGTTCATGCACGACGATCATCCTGAGAAACTCCAGCGGCACTTCCCTGAATAAAGAGGCAATGCGTATTTCACGATTGGCCTTGAGCTTGCTGCCCTGCACGCGGGAAATGGCGGTGTGCAGCCCAAGCGCGTGCTGAATGACCTGAATCCGGCGGTCGAAAGCGACTTTGTTGATGGGTGCAGCGTTGCGCAGGAAACGGTTCTTCAGAGTGAATACATAGTCATACAGCGCTTTGTCGGTGCGGATATCGTGCGCGGCGCGGTATTTTTTCTGCAGGATGTCGCCCAGGCGGCCCTGCTGTATAAGCTGCCGAACCTGGACTTTGACATCCTCGGGGTAGCCGGTGAGGTATTTCAGGGTAGGCATCGGTTTTTATGCGGTACATAAAGAAAGAAATAACATCGAAAATTTGCTTTACACTTAGGTCTAATTTCGCTCAAATCATCGCCCTGATAGTATAACCATGGCAACCCAGTGCTGCTTGATGAACAATCGAAATAACAGGCAGGAGAAACCCCTCTATTTTATTATTTTGGGAGGGTTCGGTTAAAATGCCTGTCCCGATGCAGATCAATGCAAACATTGCCTCGATTAAAGTTCCGATAACAGTGGGTTGCGACCACGACGAGACGACATGAAAATAACGGTCAGTGAATTAATCGTAAGATATTTGGAGCGCCTGGGGATAGAAGTAATCTTCGGGATACCGGGCGCACATATCTTGCCGGTTTATGACAGCTTGTATGACTCGAAAATCAAGAGCGTATTGGTCAAGCATGAACAGGGAGCGGCGTTCATGGCCGGGGGCTATGCCAGAGCTTCAGGGAAGATTGCTGCCTGCATTACCACTGCAGGGCCTGGGGCGACCAATCTGGTCACGGGGATCGCCAATGCCTACGCCGACAAGCAGCCTATTCTGGTCATCACCGGCGAAACATCGACCCATATTTTTGGCAAGGGTGGCCTGCAGGAGAGTTCCGGCGAAGGCGGCAGCATTGACCAGGTCGCGCTATTTTCCGGCATCACGCGCTACCACAAACTGATCGAACGTACGGATTACCTGCCCACTGTACTGAATCAGGCGACCAAACATCTGCTTTCCACGACACCCGGCCCCGTGGTGTTGAGCATCCCCTATAACGTACAGAAAGAAATGGTGGATGCATCCGTCCTCGATCAGGTTTCCTTCACACGCATGACCGGCGGATGCCTGCTCGCCGAGCAGTACATCGACAAGAGCGTGGAGTTGATCCGCGAAGCTAAGCGCCCACTGATCATCGCAGGCTATGGCTGCATCCGTTCGGGTGCGCAGGAACACTTACGCCGCATCAGCGAGCGTCTCAATATTCCGGTAACCAGCAGCCTCAAGGCTAAAGGCGCGATCGACGAACGCTCCGCGCTGTCGCTGGGCAGCCTTGGCGTCACCTCCGGCGGTTACGCCATGCGCTATCTGGAACAGGAAGCCGACCTGGTGCTGGTGCTGGGGGCGGGCTTCAATGAAAGAACCAGCTATGTCTGGGACAAGCATCTGTTGGCGGGCAAGACGCTCATCCAGGTGGATAACAGCGACCAGCAACTGGAAAAGGTCTTCCGCGCCGACCTGGTGGTGCATGCCGACCTTGGCACCTATCTGCAAACGCTGGATACAGCCATTCAGGCGCAAAAGGTGGCGGAGAAAGGTCCTGTGGATATCGCCACTTTTATCGCAGCCACACAAGCCCAGGCGGATGCTGCCGGCAAGACGATTTTCAACCGGCAGTTCGACCACGTGCGCGCCTTTTATAGCTGGCTGGAACATCGGTTTCCGGACGGCCTGGTCATGTTCGACGACAACATCGTTTTTGCTCAGAACTTCTACCGTGTGTCCGCCAAGGACCGTTTCTACCCCAACACCGGCGTCTCCTCACTGGGCCACGCCATCCCGGCGGCCATTGGCACCAGCTTCGAAGTCGACCAACCCCTGTTCGCCATGATCGGCGACGGCGGGTTCCAGATGTGCGCGATGGAGATCATGACGGCGGTGAATTACGACATCCCGTTGAACATCATCCTGTTCAACAACAACACCATGGGATTGATCCGCAAGAACCAGCACCATCTCTACCAGGATCGCTTCATTGACTGCGATTTCACCAACCCGGACTTCGCATTGCTGGCACAGTCCTTCGGCATCAAGCATTGCCGGGTGGACAGCGAGCAGGACCTGACCAAGTTGGAGGCAATCGATTTTTATCATGGCATCAATCTCATCGAGATCATGATCGATCAGGATGCGTATCCGAATTATTCCTCAAGACGCTAGTTCCGCATGACCGATTTCGTGACGACGCATCTGGTGGAATGCATCTCGCGCTACCCATCCGTCATTCCCGGCATGGCTGATCTCGGCAAGCAACTGCAAGGCCTGCTGAAATGCTCAGCTAGTGGATCCCCTCTCCCCTTGTGGGAGAGGGCTAGGGAGAGGGGTGAATCCTGCACCGAACCACCCTCACCCCAACCCTCTCCCATCAAGGGAGAGGGGGCAAAATCTCTCGATACGCTCATCGACCTGTATGAGCAGTGTTACCCCTTGCTGGAAAAGGCGATGTGGTCCACCGAGCCGGACTTTGCACCGCTGCTGGCTTGTTATCAGGCCCTGTTCCGCGAGCAGGAGGCCCTGATCCAGCAACGCCCAACAGATGATCGCCATCACTTCATCCTCAGCATCCCGGTGGCGGATCGGCCGCCCCACCTGCGTGCCTGCCTGGAAAGCATTTACCAGGTCTGCACGCTGTTCAACTATGGCGGGAATGCGTCCGGCGCGTGGGATAAGATCAGGATCATCGTCGCCGAGGACAGCCGCGATGAAAACAACATCTGCCGGCATATCGACCTGGTGGAGGAATACCGGCAAAAAGGCTTGCAGGTCTTTTACTTCGGACTGGCGGAGCAGTATGAATTGCTGCAATCACTGCCCCAGCGCCAGCGTGAGCAATTAGGCAATCTGCTCACCACCCAACCCAAAGAAAAATTTTATCTCAAGGGACAGGCCGCCAATCGCAACCTGAGTTACCTGAAGTTTCTGCAGCTGACGGAAGATAAAAACAGAACACTGTATTATCTGGTCGATAGCGACCAGCATTTTTGCGTGAACCGGCAGACCGAATCCGGCGAAGAGATGGTGGCTGCGCTGAATTATTTTCACGCCATCGACAAGATCTTTCGCACCAGCGACACACTGATGCTCACCGGCAAGATGGTGGGCGACCCACCCGTCTCGCCATCCGTGATGGCCGGCAATTTCCTCGACGACGTGACGGCCTTCTTTACCCGGCTGGCCACCTTGACCGGCGATCAGGCCTGCCAGTTTCATGGCGCACAGGGGCCACTTGCCGGCGATGCCGCCTATCACGACATGGCCGGGCTGTTCGGTTTCGAAAACCGGCCGGCAACATTTTCCTACCCCTGCCGGCTCGAAGGCGAGCATGGCCATGGCGCGTGCCTGATGGATTTTGCACGACGGCTCAACGCCTTCTTCTTTGGTGAACATCTCTTCCGCAAGACCTGGTTTTCCTACGGCAGCGGCTTTGCCGAGCTCTCTCCCGCGCGAACGATTTACCCCGGCAATTACATCGTCAACTACTCGGGGCTGAAATACATCATCCCTTTTGGTCACCTGCGGCTGCGTATGTCGGGCCCCACGGCCGGGCGGCTGATCGCTGCCGAAATCAAGGAACACTTCGCCTCTTTCAACATGCCCAATCTGCACCGGCGCACCACCGAGGCGGGATTGGACGACGATTTCCGACCCGGCGTGGAACTGGATGGAGCACAACAAAGCGTCGATCTCTCCAACGAATTCGAACGCCAGTTCTTCGGCGACCTCATGCTGTTTTCTACCGAAGAGCTAGTCAAGCAGGCAGACGTGAACCAGCCCTTTGCCCAGGATGTAATTGAGACAGTCATCGCCCGGAAAGAGGCCGAACTGCTGGCGCTGTACCAACAAAAGCATGAAGCCATCGTCGGCAAAAACAAGCAATTGCATGACCTCGTGTTCAACGCCGGGCATTGGTGGTTGCGCTCGCCCGAGTTGGCTATTGCGCTGCGGCAAGTCCAGGCCTTCATCGATAATATCGACCGCAATTTTGGCGAGCACGCCCTGGCTTGGCGCCAGATCCAGTCAGCCGAGCATCGCGCACAACGCAAAAGGCAGATCGTCGAGGCATTGATAAATTACCGAGCGGAGCAGGATGCCTGGGATAGGCTGTTCTAAGGAGTTGTCTAACCGGGCTCAGATAGCAATGCACTATCGGTCACATTGCTAAAACCAATTAGATTAATTGATTCCAAGAATCTACACTGAATTGTGCATTCAATTAACTAGAGGAGAATACCATGTCCGACAGCAAATGCCCGTTTGTACATAAAACCGGGAGCGGTACGTCGAACCACGATTGGTGGCCAAACCGGCTAAGCCTCGAAATCCTGCACCAGCATAACCCCGAGTCCAGCCCGATGGGCGAGGATTTCAACTACGCCGAGGAATTCAAGACCCTCGACCTCGCGGCCGTGAAAAAAGACCTGACTGCCCTGATGACCGACTCGCAGGAGTGGTGGCCGGCGGATTACGGCCACTATGGCCCTTTTTTCGTCCGCATGGCGTGGCATAGCGCGGGCACCTACCGCACCGGCGACGGTCGTGGCGGCGCAGGCCACGGCAACCAGCGTTTCGCCCCGCTTAATAGCTGGCCCGATAACGTCAACCTAGACAAGGCCCGCCGGCTGCTGTGGCCGATCAAGCAGAAATACGGCAAGAAAATTTCCTGGGCTGACCTGATCATTCTCACGGGCAACGTGGCCATGGAATCGATGGGCTTCAAGACCTTCGGTTTCGGCGGTGGACGCGAGGACATCTGGGCACCGGAGATCGACGTCTACTGGGGCCATGAAGAAAAGTGGCTGGACGACAAGGCGCGCTATTCCGGTGAACATGATCTCGAGAATCCGCTCGCTGCCGTGCAGATGGGCCTGATCTACGTCAACCCGGAAGGCCCGGGCGGCAATCCAGATCCGGTCGCGTCCGGCCGCGACGTGCGCGAAACCTTTGCACGCATGGCCATGAATGACGAAGAGACGGTGGCGCTCACCTGTGGCGGGCACACCTTCGGCAAATGCCACGGTGCCGGTCCGGCCACGCACGTGGGGCCGGAGCCTGAAGCCGCGCCCATCGAGCAGATGGGCCTGGGCTGGAAGAGCAGCTTTGGCACCGGTAAGGGGGGTGACACGATCAGCAGCGGTCTGGAAGGTTCATGGACGCCGACGCCGACGAAGTGGGACATGAGCTATCTCGACATGCTGTTCGGCAACGAGTGGGTTGTGGAGAAAAGCCCGGCGGGCGCCTGGCAGTGGACGCCCAAGCGGGAGACCGACAGCAACCAGGCGCCAGCCGCCGACGACGCCTCGAAGCGGGTCCAGATTATCATGACCGCCGCGGACATGGCGATGCGCATGGATCCTATCTATGAGCCGATTGCACGTCGCTTCCACAAGAACCCGGAAGCGTTTGCCGACGCATACGCCCGAGCCTGGTTCAAGCTGACCCACCGTGACATGGGCCCCCGTTCGCGCTATCTTGGCCCCGAAGTGCCTGCGGAAGAGCTGATCTGGCAAGACCCCATCCCCGCCGTCGATCACCCCCTGATCAACGACCAGGACGTCGCAGCCCTCAAGGCTAAAGTACTGGCGTCCGGGCTGAGTGTTTCGGAGCTGGTCTCGACCGCCTGGGCCTCGGCGTCGATGTTCCGCGGCTCCGACAAGCGTGGCGGCGCCAACGGCGCGCGCATTCGTCTCGCACCGCAGAAGAACTGGGAAGCCAATCAGCCGAAGCAACTGGCCAACGTGCTTGGAAAGCTCGAAGGTATCCAGCGTGAGTTCAATGCTGGCGGCAAGAAAGTCTCGCTAGCCGACTTGATCGTACTGGCAGGTTGTGCCGGTGTCGAAGAGGCTGCAAAGAAAGCTGGCCATGCAGTGGCGATACCTTTCACGCAGGGCCGCATGGACGCCTCGCAGGAACAGACCGATGTGGACTCCTTCGCCGTGCTCGAACCGATCGCCGATGGCTTCCGCAACTACCAGAAGGGCAAGTACTCCGTCTCGGCCGAGGAACTGCTGCTCGACAAGGCGCAATTGCTGACGCTCTCCGCGCCCGAGATGACGGTGCTGGTCGGCGGCATGCGCGCGTTGAACGCGAATGTCGGTCAGTCAAGGCACGGGGTCTTCACCAAGCAGCCGGGGGCGCTCACGAACGACTTTTTTTGTCAACCTGCTCGACATGGGCACGACCTGGAAGCCCGTTTCTGACGCCGAGGACGTATTCGAAGGGCGCGACCGCAAGACTGGCGAAGTCAAATGGACCGGCACCCGCGTCGATCTGATCTTCGGTTCTAACTCCCAACTCCGAGCCATCGCGGAAGCCTACGCGTGCAGCGACTCGCAGCCAGCGTTCGTGCGTGACTTTGTGGCGGCCTGGAACAAGGTGATGAACCTGGATCGCTTCGACCTTGCGTGATCTTGGAAAACAGGTCTTAAAATCCTAAATCGCGCAGCCTCGGCTTGGCGTGGGTTATCCCGAATCAGGTTGAGTCGAGTAGGGTGGGCACGTCCTTGTGCTCACGCAGATTCAAACGCGTGGGCAGATAAAACCTTGCCCACCCTACTTGGCTGGGATAGCCATAGCTAGACGCCTTGGTTCGAAGTTGACTGTCGAAATTGACTTGCAAAATATACAATATTTTGTATAATTCGTTCATGAGCAAATTAAAACCCGTCGAGTTCTGCGGTAGCGCGCTTGATGATCTGCGCGCATTTCCAGTATCAGCGAGACGTGAAGCTGGCCACCAACTTGACCGGGTGCAGCACGGTCTGGAAGCTGACGACTGGAAGCCGATACCGACGATTGGACAAGGGGTGCGGGAAATCCGAATTTGTGACGCAGCCGGAGCATTTCGAATCGTCTACGTGGCAAAGTTCACCAATGCAATCTATGTGATTCACTGTTTCCAGAAAAAGACTCAGAAAACCAGTAAAACAGACTTGGATTTAGCCGAGAGCAGATACCGCGATTTAATTAAGGAGTCAGGCAAATGAGCAATAAACAATTCGCCAGTGTGTGGGATGCAATCGAAGACACACCAGAGGAAGCCGAGAACATGAAGCTGCGTTCTGCTTTAATGATTGCCCTTAAGGAGCATCTTACCCGCACAGGCCTGAACCAGTCTGAAGCAGCCAAACTGTTCGGCATCACGCAACCGCGTGTATCAGACCTGATGCGCGGAAAGATTGGCCTTTTCGGTTTGGATGCCTTGGTCAATATGGTGGTAGCAGCTGGATTGCACATCGAAATGCGCATACTTGAAGCCGCTTGAATAATGAGAGCCCGTCCCGAATGGCATACATTTGTTGCTGCATAGCTTGACCTGGCCCCGGATTTCTATGAGCTTGGAGAACAAAAAAATCACTTTAGTGGTGGGCGCCGGGGCGAGCAGGGAGCTAGGCCTTCCTACGGGCGCGGAATTGAAGGCAAAGATTGCCTCGCTGCTAGATATTCAATTCCCGGACGGCTATCGGCAAAAGAGTGGTGACTACCAGATATGTGATGCCCTCAAGGCTGAGGCGCTTCTATCAGGAGATTCAAGACAAGACATCAATCCACATCTGCATGCCGCATGGCGCATTAGGGACGCGATGCCGCAGGCTATTTCAATAGACAACTTTATTGATACGCACCAAGGTGACAAACTAATAGAACTCTGCGGGAAACTCGCAATCACCAGAAGTATATTGGAGGCGGAGCGAAGCAGTATTCTGTATTTAAATCCGCAGGACGGAAAAGAGAATTTAAACTTTTCTAAAACGGAGGCGTGCTGGTTAAATCCATTCGTTAGGATTCTTACAGAAAACTGCAAGGAATCCGAGCTGGAAAAGCGACTCTCAAGCATCACTTTGATTGTCTTTAACTATGATCGCTGCATAGAGCACTATTTGTATCTGTCGCTTCAGAATTACTACGGAATCAGTAAGGAGAAGGCAGCGGCTCTAGTTAAAAAGATCGAAATTTACCATCCATACGGAACGGTGGGCCCTCTGCCTTGGCAGGCACAATCGGATGCCGTTCCGTATGGTACAGAGCTCAATCCGGATCGGCTGTTGGCGATTGCAAAAGGAATAAAGACATTTACCGAAGGAACAGATCCAGATTCTTCTGAGATCGTTCAAATAAAACACGCTGTTGGTACATCAAGCAGGGTATTGTTCCTCGGGTTTGCATTTCATAGGCTAAACCTGCAGCTCATTAGCCCACAGGAAAACATGTCAACCGAGAAGCTTGCGCAGCGCTTTTTAGCCACAGCAAAGGGCATATCCAAGAGCGATTGCGATGAAATCCGCCTTGAGCTCGCCACTCTTGGACACTGCAGCCCCATGCAGGTCGAATTGCGGAATGACTTGGCATGCCGCGACATATTCTTTGAATACACTAGGGGTCTTTCACTTCTATAGGGCATGCAGATCCGGGGTCTAAATAAGATGCAAAACAGCCCCTCATTCGCACCAACCCCCTCCCTTACCAAACCTACCCACCATCACTCAGGATAACCTGCTCTAATCCAAGCAGGCCGAATCCACTGCATTCCCGATAATCTGTCGGCGGCATTCCCGGCAAACCTCCCGCGCCGTATGCAGCACGTCCTCCGGAATGGCGATATGGGCGTAATCGACCGGTGTCCTGTCAATTACTCCGCTATGCATGCGCTTGGACGAGTCGCCTTTTCTGGCCTGCCCAGTCTGGCTTAAAATTTGATACCGCTCGCTTAACGGCGAGTCCAACTCCAGCCAGTCCGATAGCCGGGGAAGCAATTTCTCCGGCGCGCGTTGAAACAGCTCGGCATCGAAATAGTAATAGGGCTGATTGGCCGTGCGGCTAAAGTCGGCGAGTGCCTGGACGCGCGCGATATAGTAGTTCGCCGCCTCAACGGGCGAGGCATAAAGATCCTCGATTTCCTTTTGTGCAAACAGATGGACGATACTTTTGATCGTGTGTTCCGGCTCCAGCAGGGAGATCAGTATCTTCATATTCGCCAGACCAAGCTGCCCGGGCTTCAACAGATAGTCGTTGTGCAGCAGCTTGTCGAAAAGATAACGGCTGTTCTCCTTGAACACATCACCTTCCAGGAACACATCAAGCTGCTTGTCCAGCGCGGATGCGTCCTCATAGCTGATATGCATTTCATAGTAGCCATTGATCTGCGGGTGCGAACCGAGGATATGCCCTGCCAGACTGGTAAAGGCGCGCATATGGCTCAGCAGGAAAATTCTGGAGAGGGGGTCAGACGAAGCATTCATACAATCAGATAGGTCGGTTCACTTAAACACTTGCTACGAGTCTAGCATTCGGAGAGCAGCGCAATCTACATCGACAGCATCGAGGGGGTTCTTTGGAGTTCAACTCCGGCAAGCACCGCTTCGTCATCTGCAACCCGGCCTGACTATCGCAGCAGGATCAGCCGTGGCGTTGCATCGCTGCCTGCGTAAACGAACCCGTTCTGGCGGAATTGTCTAGCCAGCTTTTTGGCAGCCTCCAGCGAAATACCGAAGACCAGAAAACTCGGTTCCCCGGGCCATCGCCCTGATGGATCCCTGCCCTCCCCATCCAGATAAGGCAAACCCAGGGCCTTGATCTCGGCAAGCAGTTCTTGCTGGGCGGCATGATTGTCCGAATCTGATGTCAGTTCACCGAAGGGATTCCATGCGGTGATGTAGGCAGCGCTGTCTGTCCGGTCAAGATTGAATCTTAGCGCAAGTTCGGGGCTGGCACGGCCAATATTCAGGACAAATGACTCTGCAGCCATCACCTTGTAGTCAGTCGCAAGGTAGGCCTTGATGGTTGCGGCGGGGATAGCCGATTCAGAAAACAATCGATCTCCCGCCGGCTAGGCCGACCCGCTCTTCAGCCTGGCCTTGAATTTCTCCTTCAGTTTTGCCACCTTGGGAGCAACCACGGATCGGCAATAGGGTTGATTGCCGTGGCCTCTGAAATACTCCTGGTGATAGTCTTCAGCCACGTAAAAAATTCCGGCGGGCACAATTTCAGTCACGGCGGACGGAATCCCGGCGACCACTTCTTCCGCTATCGCCTTCTGTTCCGGGCTGTGGGTGAATATGGCGGAGCGGTACTGGGTGCCCGCATCGTTTCCTTGGCGGTTCAGGGTCGTGGGATCGTGAATCGTGAAAAAAACTTCCAGCAAATCCCGGCAGGAAATCACTGCCGGGTCGAAGGCGATCCGCACCGCCTCGGCATGGCCGGTGGTGCCGCTGCAAATCTCTTCGTAGCTGGGATTGACGGTGCTTCCGGCGGTATAACCCGACTCGACCTTCTCCACGCCATCAAGCAGTTCGAACACCGCCTCCAGGCACCAGAAGCACCCACCCGCGAGGGTGGCGGTTTCCCTGTTTTGACTCATCACTCATCCTTCGCTGTTATTCCGTATCATGCATAATAGCCGATCTTCGGGTGTTCGGCTCCACCCGGGAACCGCACCCAACAGCCAAGGAAAATCCCGATGAAAAAAAGCTCCCTGCGTATTTTGCCGCTCTTGTCCCTGGCGCTCCTTTTCACCACTTCGGCTCCCGCCTTCGAGCAGGCGCAAGACATCAGAAGTCACGCCGCCGCTGTCAGCGGCACGGTGCAGGTACTGTTCACCCCGGAGGACGACGCCACCGGTCAGATCGTACAAGCCATCGAACATGCGCAGAGGCAGGTGCTGGTGCAAACATTCAGCTTCACCAGCCGGGAAATCTCCGAGGCACTGATCAGTGCCAAGCAGCGCGGTGTGGATGTCCGCGTCGTCACGGACGCGGATCAGATAAGAAGAATGGAGCGCAGCAAGGTGCCGACGGTTGCGGCCGGCGGGGTACCGGTATTCGTCGACAGTCTGCACGACAGCGCCCACAACAAGGTGATGGTGATCGATGCCGGCAGCGCCAACCCGGTGGTAATCACCGGCAGCTTCAACTTCACCCATGCCGCGCAGTTCAAGAATGCGGAGAATCTGCTGATCTTCCGCGGCAACCGGGAACTGACAGCCGCCTACCTTGAGAACTGGCTGCGTCATCGCGAGCATTCGCAACCGCTGGTAAAGTAAATGTGCGTAGATGGATTGAAAATGCAGGTTGGGTTAGGCGCGTCTTTTTGCGCCGTAACCCAACCTGCATGACTGCGGTTCAAGCCCTTACTTCAACGCCACCTCGATTTTTTCGCACAGGGTCTTCAAAATCTTGATGCGGGCGAAATTCTTGTCGTTGGCCTCAACCAGGACCCATGGCGACATTTCCGAGCTGGTGCGGTCCACCATGTCGCATACCGCAGTCTCGTACTCCTCCCATTTCTCGCGATTGCGCCAGTCCTCGTCGGTAATCTTGAAGCGCTTGAAGCCGGTCTTCTGGCGCTCTTCGAAGCGCCTGAGCTGCTCTTCCTTGCTGATCGACAGCCAGAACTTCAGCACTACGGTGTTGTTCCGCACCAACTGCTCCTCGAAATCGTTGATCTCGCTGTAGGCACGCATCCAGTCGACATTGGAACAGTAGCCTTCGACCCGCTCAACCAGCACACGTCCGTACCAGGAACGGTCGAAAATCGTGACCCGGCCCTTGCGCGGAATATGGCGCCAGAATCGCCACAGGTAGGGCTGTGCGCGCTCCTCCTCGGTCGGCGCGGCGATCGGGATTACCTGGTAGTAACGTGCGTCCAGCGCACTGGTTACGCGGCGGATGCTGCCGCCCTTGCCGGCCGCATCGTTGCCCTCGAACACCGCGATGACGGTCATCTCCTTGAATTTCGGATTGCGCGTCAGCAGGTTCAGCTTGCCCTGGTATTTTTCCAGATCCAGATCGTATTTCTTCTTCGTCAGCTTCTGGTTGAGGTCGAGGGTTTTCAGAATATGCAGCTTGTCGATCGAGGGCAGCAGCGGCGGCGCATGAACTTCATGGGGTGGCAACTCGGCTGCGTCGAGGCGCTTGCGGATCGCTTCCAGGATGACTTTCCCCACCGTCAGGCTGCGGTAGCGCTCATCCTCGCCTTCGACGATCATCCATGGCGCTTCGGCCGTGCTGGTCTGGCGCATGACCCGTTCCGCCACCTTGCGAAACTTGTCGTACATCTTGAAGTGTATCCAGTCGCGCTCGGTCACGCGCCAGCGTGTCTTGGGATTTTTCTCCATGGCCTTGAGGCGCTTTTCCTGCTTGTCCTTGGACAAATGCAGCCAGAACTTGATGACCAACGCACCCTCGTCGTTGAGCATCTTTTCGAAGCGCACATTGCGATCCATGCTTTGGTCGAGTTCGGCATTCTTGATTCTGTTGAACACCCGGTTGAGAATGTCCCAGGTGTACCACGAGCCGAGAAAAATGCCGATCTTGCCCTTGGGCGGCAGAGCGCGCCAGAAGCGCCACATGATCGGGCGCTCCAATTCCTCGTCCGAGGGAATACCCATGCCATGGCTCTGGATATGGCGCGGGTCCATCCACTCGTTGATCAGGTTTACGGTCTCCCCCCGACCGGCGCCATCCACCCCGCCGATCAGAATCACGACCTGGAAATTTGCCGTCTTCGCCAGATCGAGCTGAGCTTCAAGCAGTGCCTCGCGCAGTACCGGCACTTCCTTGTCGTAGGTGGCTTTATCGATTTTGTGGCCTAATTCAGCTGACTCGAACATGATTACCCCTTTTTCCAGAAAGTCCTGCAATGCCTGAAACGCTTCCATTCCTGTGCCATATCGGCAAGCTGGAGGTGAGTTTTACATGCGTACCAGCCGATTATCACGCCGCTGGCGCGATCGCGCAATCGACTCCCCGTGCCGATCTGCGCCAGCAAAGTCCCGGCCACAGCCTGGTCGTTGAGCGCCCCGAACTCATCTTGCAGGCGCGACAATGCCTGTATATAGCGCTTCGTCGTCTTGCCCGGATAAAGACCGGAAAAGAACTCCGCAGCGTAGCGCAACTTCTTCGCGGCAATCCTCAGCTCGTGGCGCTGCGCCACCGTCAGCGCCATGAGATGGCGACCACGTCGGCACACTTGACGATAACGCCGATCCAGCATTTTCGCAGCAAAAACAGACACCGGCATATCCAGGTCTGTGGCGACCTCCGAGGTGCGCCAAGGCGCGCGCCACAGCCAGGCACCCAGCCTCAACATGATTTCGTTATAGCGTTGCCCAGCCGCCGCCACGCAAGCCTGCTCGCGTTTTTCACGGCAAATATTTTCAGCCTGCCGCTGTAACCAGACCAGGCCTTCTTCCTCGGGCAAGGCCATAACCACTGGCGGTAACATTTCGCCGAGAAACACGTCCCAGTCCCGCGCCGGGCCGAGTTCACCGACCAGCCAGCGCAGCGCCTCGGTCAACACTGCATCCTGTATGCCGGGAGCAGCTGCGGCAAACAGGCCGAGCGCGCTGCGCAAGCGTCTCACCGCCACCCGCATCTGGTGGATAAGCTCGGGATCGTAACCCTGAAGCAGCCGATTCCGGTTGCCCTGCAACTGGTCGATGCAATTCCAGGCAATGGCGTGAAACGCCTCGTTCACGGTCATTTCCCGCCTCACTTCAGGCGCCGCCGCCCTGACCGGCAGCGCCACTTCCTGCGGTGCGCACAGAGCGTATCCGCGGTCGGCCTTGCTGGCGTTCTCGGGATGCAGCGGCACCGCTTCCTGCAGTGCCAGCGCCAGTTCGTAAAGCACTGCCGGGTTACCGACCTTCAGTTCCAATTCCACTTCACAGATCGGCACACTGCCCTGGTCGGAACGGATTTCACCCTGATCCAGCGCCATCTCGACCTGATCGCCAGCTTCTGTTTCCAGCAGCCAGATAGTGCGACTGAACTCGGTCACGAATACGGAATGCAGGCGCTGGCGCAGACCGTCACTGGCAAATAGCCGGATCAGACCGGGATCGATGATCTTGGTAAAGTCTGGCGTACTGTGAGCTACCGGCGCCTCCCATTCGTCGCGCTGGTGCAGCCCGGCCTGCACGCTGCCGCCGCCCTTGACGGTCTGGATCCACTGCCGGCCGCTGCGGCGCACGCGCAGCGCGATGCCCCGGTTCTTCAGGAAAAAATCATCGGTATCGAAGTAGATACTGGTGAGCTTGCGTGTCTTCGGCCCGGACGGGCATAGTGCCTTGAGCAAGGAGTGGCGCTGCAACCTGGGAATATCGGAGGAGTCGATCAGGAGTTTGAGTTCAACTTCGGTATTGCTCACGCGTCGAGCCAATCCAGCAGCGGCTGCCACTGCTCCATCTCCCTGACGATCCGCGATGGCGCCATATCGAACAGGCTCAAACCCTCGCCGGCAGCCTGGACGTAGATTTGCGCATCGCGCAGCAGGGTGAGTACCGGAAAACCGACTTCATCGAGGAACGAGGAGAGATCAGCCGCTGCACGAGTGCGCGCATCCACGCGCATGCCGATCATCGCCACTTCGATCTTTTCCTTGCGCACCGATTTCTGCGCACGTAGTTCTTCGAGAAAATTTCGCGTTGCTTCCATATCGAACGCGGACGGCTGCACCGGCACAATCACTTGCCCGGCGCGCTTGAGCGCATTGGTCAGCTTGTCGCCGTGCATACCTGCGGGGGAGTCCACCACCAGCCAGTCCGGCTTGGCTTCGCCCATGGATTTCTTGTCGAGCTGACTGTTCCAGCCACGTATGGTGGGCAGAAATTCCGGCCGGCGTCCCAGCCAGTCGCTGGCGGAACGCTGGCGGTCGAGATCGACCAGGAGCACGCGGCCACCCTTGCTGGCCAGATAGCCGGCGAGATTTGTTGCCAGCGTGGTTTTACCGCTGCCGCCCTTGGGATTGGCGATCAGGATTGTTTTCATAGAAATTCAGGCGACATCACCGCCTTCAGGATGGTTTGAGTCTCGTCCAGGCGAGCGCGGTTAGTGAACCACCACACACTACCCTTTTTCACGCTCCAGCTTTCCTGCGTATTGCTGAGCAGATAGGCGGCCACCTGCCCCAGCGTCGGCTGATGGCCCACCACGACCACGGCTCCCTTGGCATCCGGCCAACCGGCAGCGCCTAACAGGGAGGCCACGGATGCGCCTGGCCCCACCTCCTTGACGACGATTCCATCCCGCGTCAGCGCCGCAGCAGTCTGCTGGGTACGTGTAGTCGGGCTGACAATAATGCGCGCCCCCTCAGGCAGGTGCGCTTTCAACCACGCAGCCATCCTCAAAGCCTGCTTCTCGCCCTTTTCGGTCAGCTTGCGCCCCTGGTCGGGGAATCCATCCTCGGCCTCGGCATGCCGCCACAGAATCAAATCCATGCTCACTCCATTGTATTTATACAGGCTATCAGTTTTATTAGAATCATGGAATAATTCATTGATCGCATACGGTAACAATCGATAATAACTAGGCAGTTCGATGAAACAACCCTTCTGGAAAGCAGACCGGTTTCCGGGTCTTCTGATTGCCCCCGCTTTTCTTTTCGCTGCCCGATCCGATCTGCTGCAAAGCCTGGAACGCAAAGCTTACGACCTGGGGGTACAGACATCCAACCGCACGCTGGGACTGGCTTTTTTGCAGAAGCAGCCGGAACTACGCTTCCAAACCGGGGCTGACTTGGCACGTGCCATCCGGGCATGCGCTGCCTTCGCGGCCAAGGAGAAATAATGGATCTACGCCTGGCCCTCGAAATCGTCAACCTGACCGACGCCGGCAAGGTCCGCTCGCAAAACGAAGACAGCATCATCACGGACAATGAAGCTGGCTTCGCTATCCTGGCCGATGGCATGGGCGGCTACAATGCCGGTGAAGTGGCCAGCGGGATTGCCGTGACGCTGCTGGCAGATGGCCTGAAAAAAGCACTGCATGCCAGACTGCCGGAACAGGATCAGTGCCTGCTGGTCAAAAGCGAAATCGAGAAAACCAACGGCGCGATCTACCAGACGGCACAAAGCCAGCCACAGCTCTCGGGAATGGGCACCACACTGGTATGCGCACTATTCCACGACAATCGTATCATCGTCGCCCATGTCGGCGATTCGAGACTGTATCGCTATAGACAAAAGGGAATTGAGCACGCACAGCTCGAACAGATCACACGCGACCATTCCCTGCTGCAGGAGCAGATCGACAGCGGCATGCTCAGCCGGGAAGAGGCGCTCCTGTCCAGCAACAAGAATCTGGTGACGCGCGCACTCGGCGTCGACCCCACGGTAAATGTGGAAGTCCAGGAGCACGAAGCCCTGCCCGGTGACATCTACCTGTTGTGCTCCGACGGGCTCAACGACATGGTCGACGACGAGAAAATTCTACTGACCCTGAGCGTGCTCGGCACCAACATCAAACTGGCCGCGCAACAACTGGTTCAGATGGCCAACGATAATGGCGGACGGGACAATGTTTCGGTTATTCTGGTACGGGTATTGCGTCATTTTCCAGCCAGACGCGGCTTTTTTGCCTGGCTTTCTGCGTGGCTCAAGAAATAAATTTAGAAACGAGGAAAACTCATGGCGAAGCTGATTATTACCTTGGACGGCCTGTTGCTCAGTGAATTCGAGATCGACAAGGAGCGGATCACCATTGGGCGCAATCCGCACAACGACATCCCTATCGACAACCTGGCGATCAGCGGCGAACACGCTGCCATCACCACGGTCAACAATGAATTTTTCGTTGAAGATCTGGGCAGCACCAATGGCACTCTGGTAAACGAGCAACCGATCACGAAACACACATTGCACCACGGAGATGAGATTGAGATCGGCAAGTACCGTCTGAAGTATGTCAACGTTCAGGAGCTCGGCAGCAAGATAGAAGCCCACGAAACAGGGGCGCAAGGATTTGAAAAACCCCCGATCTTGCACCCGAATCAAATTCCGACCATGCTGTCTGGCGAAAAACCGACCAGTGACATGATGGCTCACACCATTCCCCTGATCATGCCCGAAGAGGCACGGCGCGCCGAAACAGCACGGCTCGCCAAAACCGCCGCCGAGTCCGACTTGCCTCCCGCAGAAGCAGTGGAATCCCATGGCGTTGTCCAGATTCTAAATGGCCCGAACGCGAGCAAAGAACTGGCGCTGACCAAGACTCTGACCTCGCTGGGCAAGCCCGGCGTTCAAGTCGCGGTCATCACCCGACGCCCCCACGGCTATTTCCTCACCCATGTTCAGGGCGATCACTATCCGACAGTGAACGGCCAGGATCTCGACGCTCACCCGCGCCAATTGGAAGATCATGATGTAATCGAACTGGCCGGAGTAAAAATGGAGTTTTACCTGAAGTGATGCTGGAGGCAGCCCCGAAAAAACACACCATCCCAAAACCCCTGAAAATCAAATAATCATCGCCCAATGAAGTTAAATAATGCCTTTTTTATTTCAGTGAATAATGTTTATCCGGAGTTTGCCAAGCAGATTATCGATGTAGGGCAAATCGACGAAGTGGATGTGACGAATATCCCAGAGCTTCGGTTTCATGCGCAAAGTGACGAAAAACGTCACTTTGTGCCGAATGCCCGCCGCAATTCTGCAACAGAAATCCAGACTTTCTGCCGAAACATACACGTTTGGCCATAAAACCAAGGGCTCAAGACCCTATCACTCAAACTGGCACGCAGATTGCTCTGTTAGATAACAGACACTTCCATGTGTTGGCAATTTGATCATTCCACAAGGAGCTCGACATGAATAAAGTACAACAAGGTTTTACCCTGATCGAACTGATGATCGTTATCGCGATTATCGGCATTCTGGCTGCAGTGGCACTGCCGGCCTACCAGGACTACATGATCCGCGCCAAGGTTTCCGAGGCTGTGCTGGCAGCATCTTCCGGCCGTACTGCGGTTTCTGAAACATTCTCCCAAAAAGGAACGATGGCACTATCGCAAGCTTCCATGGGTGTGCAAACGCAAGATTCTAAATATGTTGCTTCAGTAACGTACACGGGAACCAGTCCGACAGTCGGTGACATTACCGTACTTACCAAGACCCTCACCGACTTGGGCGGCGCGTCAAATACCACCATGATTCTGCGCGGAACGGGAACCGTAGGTACCGGCTCGGTTGCGTGGCAGTGCGGCAAGGGCACCATGCCCGCAAAGTACCTGCCGAGCTCCTGCAAAGACTTCTAATCGGCTGAGTTGATGAAAAGCCCCTTGGCAACCCCAAGGGGCTTTTTCTTTGGCTTTCCTCCTATGCGAACCCCTTACCTCATTGCGCTGGCGGCATTCTTAGCGAGCGCATTCCTCGTCGCCATCTACTGGCCGGGCTTGCATGGCGAATTTTTCTTCGATGACGGGCCAAGCATCCTCAAGGCAGAAGGTGTGCGCATCGAGAATCTGTCCGTCGAATCGCTACGGCAGGTTTTCCTAAACGGCCACGCCAGCCCCTCAGGCCGTCCCGTGGCCCAGTTGAGCTTCGCACTCAATTATTATTTCAGCGGCTTCGACCCTTTCGCATTCAAGGCAACCAATCTCGCCATCCACCTTGCCAGCGGTCTTCTGGTGTTGTACCTGGCGCTTCACCTGCTAACCGCAGCTATGCCGCAGACGAGGCAGCGTAACATTCTGATTGCAAGTGGCGGGGTTGTAGCGCTGTGGCTGCTGCACCCGATCCAGCTTCTTCCTGTCTTGCACGTCGTGCAGCGCATGACCAGCCTGTCGGCTTTTTTTCTCCTCGCCGCACTGCTGCTCCACGTTCTGGGCCGTAAACGAGGCGGCCGCACAGGTGCAACTCAGCTGGTTTTGGCGTGGGGAATATTGTGGCCGCTGTCTTTTTTCAGCAAGGAAACCGGCGCTCTGTTCCCCTTGTTCGTGCTCGCCTGGGAGTTAATCCTCCGCAGGAGCGCCTGCGGCAGGCTCGACCGTTTTGCGCGCGGCTTTGTCGCCTTGGCCAGCCTGGCCTTTATCGCGGGGATGGCTTATGCCGTCTCCCCCTCTATGCAGTGGTTGTGGGCCGGCTACGATATTCGTCCGTTTTCGCTCGTCGAGCGCGTGCTGACCGAGGGACGCGTGCTCTGGTTTTATCTCGGTCTCATCCTGTTTCCACGGCTGGAAGCCCTCGGTCTGTATCACGACGATATCGTGATCTCCACCGGCCTGCTCTCTCCGTGGACAACGCTGCCTGCACTTGCCGGGCTGGCTAGCCTTGTCTGGCTGGCCTGGCGGATGCGAACACGCGCACCACTCGTTTCGTTCGGACTTGCGTGGTTCCTGATCGGGCATACGATGGAATCCACCGTCCTGCCCCTTGAGATTGCCCACGAGCACCGCAACTATTTGCCGATCCTCGGCATTCTTCTGGCAGCAGCCTGGGTGCTGCTCCGTTCACTGGAAAGCACAGGCCCGCGCAAGACTATCGCCGTTACTCTTGCGCTTGCAGCGCTGGCCTATTTTCCTTTCGTAACTGCACTGCGCTCGCAGCAGTTCGGCGAAGAGGGGCGGCGCACCCAGATCGAAGCACAACATCACCGAAAATCAGCCCACGCCCAGTTTGACGCAGGTAGTTTCTTCGCGGAACTGCCAGAATCGGCCTCGCCGAACTCGCCGATCCACTCTTTCGCCCGTGCGCACTATGAACTAGCCAGCGAACTTGACCCAAATTTCAAGCTTGGCTGGCTCGGTCTGATCCACTTGAATTGCAAGGCAGGAAAACCGGTAGAACTAGCATGGATCAACGAACTGTCTCGCCGCCTGCGGGAAACCCCCTTCGCCCCAGCAGATAGAAACGTGCTCTACAACCTGAAGGAAATGTCCATCGCCGGTACGATTTGCCTTGCTCGGCCAGACATGCAGAGGCTTTTTTCTTCCGCATTCTCCAATCCGACTATTTCTCCGTCAGTTCTCGCCATATTGTATTCCTGGTATGCCGATTACCTGATGCTGCGGGAAAATGATCGTGTGGCAGCTCAGGAAGCATTAGCCAAATCACTCCAATTGGCTCCCACCAACGCCAGCAACCGCTTGAAATGGGCGCAACTGATTCTGCTTGAGGGGCGCAGGGATGAGGCTGCTCAATTATTAAAGGCGTTACAAAATATCCCGCTCAGTAGCAACGAGAAAAAAACAGCCGAAAAACTGCTGGCTTGCCTGGAAGGAGACAGTACTCAGTGTGGGGAAATTTGATAATCTTCGGATAGCAAATTGGTAAGTGAGCAGATGAGATAACCGAAGACTTAAAGTGAAAATTATTCTGCTTAATATTTGTGATCACGATACAGTATATTAACCACACATAGAAACAATACACAAAGCGGGAAATCTGATGACATTATTCTGGATATTGGCATGACACAAGTGTTGCTGAGCTTGATTATCCCTGCCCGCAATGAGATGGAAGGTTTGCGCCGTCTGTTGCCGGAACTGCCCGCTTACTTGCCGGCAGGCACAGAAATTATCGTCGTTAATGACGGTTCCAGCGATGACACACTGGCTGTCTGCGAAACCAACAAGATTAAGGTAATCAGCCACCCCTACCCCAAAGGAAATGGTGCCGCGGTAAAATCCGGGGCGCGCGCCGCAAATGGGAGCGTGCTGATTTTCATGGATGCCGACGGCCAGCACAAACCGGAAGACATTCCCCGGTTGCTTAAGCAATTCAATGAAGGCTGCGACATGGTGGTCGGATCACGCACCAGCGGCTCCCAGGCTGGTGTGCATCGGGCTGTAGCCAACGACTTATTCAGCCGTTTTGCCTCCTGGATGGTGCAACAACCCGTAGAGGACCTGACCTCGGGTTTTCGGGTAGTCAAGGCAGACAAGTTCCGCAAATTCCTGTACCTCCTGCCGAATGGCTTTTCCTACCCGACCACTATCACCATGAGCTTTTTCCGCGCTGGATTTGACGTCAGCTATGTGCCCATCCACACGCCACGGCGTTCGACAGGCCAGAGCCATATCCGCCCAATTCGGGATGGAGTGAGGTTCATGCTGATCATCATCAAGGTCGGCACTCTCTACTCCCCTCAGAAATTATTCATTCCCATCAGTGCGGCCTTCTTCTGGACAGGAATGTGCTACTACATCTATACCTACCTGACCACAGGGCGCTTCACGAACATGAGCGCCTTGCTGTTCATTTCGGCCATCCTCACCTTTCTTATCGGCATCGTGTCGGAGCAAATTTCTGCCCTTCATTATAAAGACATCGACCGCACAGACGATAAGGGAAGTTAGCTTGAACGTCCTCATGGTCAGCACCTCCTACCCGGAGAACTTGCAGGACTGGCGCGGGCGTTTCATTTACGACATGGCAGAATCTCTGGCCGGACGTTGCGACCTTTCCCTTGCACTGTGGGCACCGCCGGGCGAATTGCCGAATGGAGTCGAAAACGTTTTGCAGAGCGGCGACGCACGCTTTCTCCATGGCATACTAGGGGAAGGTGGAATTGCCCATCTCCTGCGCAAGAAAAACTTCCGCAGCCTTGTCATGCTGTTCAATCTACTGGGACGCTTGCGCCGAGTTTACCGCCAATCGCGGCATGACGTCGTTCATGTAAACTGGCTTCAGAACGCGCTTCCCCTGTGGGGCACTACCACCCCGGCCCTGGTCACCGTATTGGGCAGCGATTACGGCCTGCTGGACAAACCCGGCATGAGGGCCATGCTGAGAGCGGTTTTCCGGCAACGCTCGACTGTGCTGGCTCCCAATGCGTCATGGATGATCCCACGACTTAAGGCCGATTTCGGCGACGTGGCCGACGTGGAAGCAGTCCCTTTCGGCGTGAACCCCCGCTGGTTCGAGGTAGACCGCAGCGGCGCGGAAATCGGTTGCTGGCTCGCCGTTACCCGGCTCACCCGGAATAAAATCGGCGATTTGTTCACTTGGGGCGAAGGGTTGTTTGGTCCCCAACGGCAACTTCACCTGTTCGGTCCAATGCAGGAAAACCTGGAATTACCTCCCTGGGTTATCTGGCACGGCCCCACCCATCCAGCCGAATTGAGGGACCAATGGTTCCCCCGCGCCACCGGTCTGATCACTCTGAGCCGGCATGATGAGGGCCGCCCCCAAGTCATGCTGGAAGCCATGGCCGCCGGCCTGCCGATAATTGCCTCGGATTTGCCGGCCCATCGGGATTTTGTTCGACATCGGGAAACTGGCTGGCTAGTGCAGGAGCGCAGCCAGCTGGAAGAAGCCTTTGCCGCTCTGGAAGATATGCCTACCAATCGGCGCGTCGGCGAAGAAGCGCGCCGATGCACCAAGGAAGCTATCGGTGATTGGGACGATTGTGCCGATCGCTATGCCGCGCTCTATCAGCAGCTGGTTGCGCGTTGATGGGCGGCCATTTCCTTCTCCTGGGGGGCGGATTCATCGGCCAGGCCTTGGCACGGCGTCTTACCGAGCTCGGCAAAAAGGTCATGGTGGTAGCGCGAAACGCACCGCCCCACGCCCTTCCCGGCGTAATCTGGCGGAAGAGTGATCTGTCCGATGCTGCACTCCTGGGTGACGTGTTGCCGGACTGCCATGCCGTGATTCATCTCGCCACCACATCCACCCCGGGAACCTATTCCCGCGAACCACTACGGGAAGCAGAAGAAAACCTCCGCCCTTTGCTGCAATTAATGCATGCTTTGGATTCCTATCCGACGATTCCGCTGGTCTACTTGAGCTCCGGCGGTGTGATTTACGGAAATCCGGAAACCTTGCCAGTGACCGAAGAACATGGTTTGGTGCCGCTGTCCTACCACGCGGCAGGCAAAGCCGCTGCGGAGCACTTCCTGGGGGTGTTCGCGCGGCAGGGGCATAGGGTCATCATCCTGCGCCCTTCCAATGCCTATGGGCCAGGCCAACCATTCAAGACCGGCTTCGGGGTGATTCCGACTTTGCTGGAGCACCTGCTGCGCGGCACCCCCATGGAAATCTGGGGCGATGGCGAAACAGTGCGGGATTACCTCTACATCGACGATCTCGTCGAGGCCTGCCTGAAGGCGCTGCACCACCCCGCATCCGGCACCTTCAACGTAGGCAGCGGCGAGGGGCATTCCCTCAACGAACTTTGCAGACTGGCGGAGCGGGTTACCAGCCGGCAGTTGGAACTTCACTACCGCCCTGCCCGGGGAGGGGATGTCAAAGCAGTAGTGCTGGATGTCGACCGCATCCGCCGCGAAATGGGGTGGGTGCCGCAGGTAGATCTGGAAGAGGGATTGCGTCGCACCTGGACAAAATTACTGGACGAAGCGTGACACAGGAACACCGAACCTTGCCCTTCCATGCATTCCCCCCGGAAGTAGCCGCAGAAGCCGTGTGCGCGGTGGTGGTGGCGTATTTTCCAGACGATGGATTCGTGGAGCGTTTGAAAACCCTCATCCCCCAGGTCGGTAAGCTGGTGGTGGTGGACAATACACCGACTCAGGGATGCGCGCAGCAAATCATGGCGCTTGGGGAGAGCGATGGGCGGATTCATCTCATCGAGAATCATCGCAACGCGGGCGTCGCGGCGGCCTTGAACCAGGGCCTCGAACATGCGTTGCAGATCGGCTGCAAATGGCTGCTTACCCTCGACCAGGATACCTGGTGCTACCCCGATATGGTGACATCCTTGCTCCAAGTCCACGAGGCCTGCAAGCCCAAAGCCGCGGTGATCGGCGGCAACTATTTCGATGCCCAGAACCATCAATTAAAGGTCCCCGCCGACGGAGAGACGGAATGCCTGGAACAGAAAACGGTCATCACCTCCGGTAGCCTGGTCGATGTTGGTGTGGCCAGGGCGGTGGGAGGCTTTCGTGAGGACTATTTCATCGACCAGGTGGATCATGAATTCTGCTTGCGCGTACGCGCCCACGGCTATCGGGTGGTAATCAGCCGCAAGCCGGTGATGGAACACAGCGTAGGCAGACCGGGGGGGGCATGGTTGCCACTTCTCGGCATCCTGCCCAATCACCCGCCGCTACGAAAGTACTACATTGCCCGCAATACCGTGGTGACAGTGGTGGAATACTGGCGACGGGAGCCCGACTGGTGCCTGCGCCGGTCGGTTCGCCTGCTGTTGGGGCTGCTCTTGATGTCCACTCTGGAAAAACAGCGCCTCGCCAAGGTTCGCGCTTTCGCAGCCGGATTCATGGATGGTGTGCGACGCCGCATGGGGCCGTGCTGGCGAGAATAGCTCTATCGCACCCGATAGAGTGACCTGCCCCTGTAGACATACCAATAGTTTGGCAGATAGTCCACTTGCAAGGCTAAAGGATTTCTTCCGTATTGCGTCCATTTGTATTGGCAGAACGCTGACGCCGCAAGACGTCAAAGCACTTACCGCTTTCGACAGCAGTTCCCATGACCATATGGCCGCTTACGCTGCGGGAATCGTCCCATCAAACGAGCGAAAAGAAGATTACCGAGTCCAGCGGCCAATAATACGATATTTAGCAATACATTGACATATTGTCCGCGTATTCTATACGCATCGAATTGGCCGTATAACTGACTTGAAGTATGGCTCACTCCATAGCAGCCACTAATCGCAATCCGCCGATCCAGAAACAATGCAGGCCGACTCTGAAAGTGTATAAGAAAATTCATTTCATAGTCAGCCACTACTGGAATATCTAACCGGTACCGAAAATCATCGAACAAACGCCTTCGATAAAATGCCGCTTGGTGGTGAACGGTATTGAATATGAGCGTATGCCAGTCTAGCCGAGGCACACACTCCTGACCGCTATGGTAATTGCTAGTACCACATACCAGATCGTAAGATGTCAGGTCTTCATTCTGAAAAATGTCTACTAGCACAGCAGGATCAGCCAGCACATCATCTGCGCCCAAGAAGAGCAACCATTCCCCCTGAGCTAAGGAAATCCCCTTATTCATGGCATCGTAGATGCCTTGGTCAGGCTCCGATATCAAACGCAGTCGATCATACTGATTAACATTTATGATTCCGACAGTGCCATCAGTTGAGGCGCCATCGATAATGATATGCTCAACGTCCACACCCTGCTGAGCACGCACACTCTCCACAGTATCAAAGATAGTCGAGGCGCCATTGCGCACTACAGTAATGATGCTTACAAGAGGGGTGGCTAAAGTATTCAAAGGCGCTACTCAAGTCCCAGCATGTTCCGAACTCGCGATCCTAAATCGGTTGCAACATGTCGTAGCAAATAAGGAAAAACCGCATTTTGAATCTCTGATTTTGAAGGGATGTGCCCCAGTAATCGTTGTCGAATGCGGTTCATTTCCCAAATGCCAATATCAGATATCTCTGTGGATGTCTTTTGATGCGGGTGAACTCGGAAACCTCCGATAAATCTTGGCAAACGGACGAACTTTGCACCTGCATCACGGAAACGTGCCAGCAAATCCCAATCCATGGCGAACTGAAATGATTCATCAATCCGGCCGCCAGCCTTTTCCCATATAGACCTTCGCCAGAACATTGTTTCCTGCGGGATTAAATCGGCCCATGAAAGAACTTTGCTGTCGTGAACTGGCATCATCCAACGGCCTATTTGTTGATCATTTTCATCGATAACCAAACGGTGTCCATACACGACATCCACTTCCGGGTGAAGATTGAAGTATTCCGCAACATAGCCCAACGCGCCAGGCAGTAATATATCATCCGAATTTAACCATGCCATGATATCGCCAGAAGTCCTGGCAAATCCAGTATTAATTGCCTGTGATTGGCCATGATCAGGGCACGACGCCCACCCAGTTAGCTGATCAGTATAGTTCTTGAGTAGATCGGTGGTGCCATCTGTTGACCCTCCATCCTGAACAAAATACTCAAAGTTTGGATAGGATTGGTCAAGCACGCTCTTTAGCGTGCGCTCAATAAATTTAGCCTGGTTAAAAGATGGCGTTACTATAGAAATTTTCGGCGCCATCAACGGCATGGGGGTTTTGAAGTAACTTGTAGGGAATTGTAAATCTTTGGGCGCGTACTGACGTAAACGCCCAAGTTTCGGTCCGAACTTGCGATATAGCCACCGCAACGAGCGATATGGCAGGCGCTCAGTCAATCCAAACACTTTAAAAAACGCGTACATTTTCTATGACTGTCTCCAGCTCTTTGGATTGCTGTAGTAAAAAGTGAACTGGGTTTGGCTAACAACCCCTTTCTCCTTAAGTAGATCGGTAATATCTGCAGGGTTAGCAAATGATCGAATCAAAACACCGCTCGATTTCCAGATGGCACGTCTTGCCTTTAGCTGAATTTCACTATTAACCAGAGCCGTTCCTCAACCATTTCTTTAAATGACGAACCAGCATCTTCACACGAGGTAATTTTGTGTAGACATGGCTAACAAACGGTTTCAACACCTCTTCCATCGTTATCGAATCTGGTGATTCGTAGAAGAATTGGGTACGCAACAATACCCGCCTGCCACATTCTGAGTGGCACGTTTCGAGCATCATCGAGTTATCCTCACTTGTGGTTCGCCAGTGCCAATTGGCAGTTGCTCTCCATGAGAACAGGAAATCGCTTCGTCGCAGAAATAGAAGAAACAAATAAACATCTTCAGCCACCTTTAATTTCGGATCAACCAAATCCCTTTCCTCTAGCAAGGACGTTCTGGCGAGATATGCATTAGACCCTACATAATTATCCAGTTGTAAAAGCCGTCGCCTTTTAAACTGATCAAAGAAAAACAAATGCCGGTTCTCTTTTATCTGTTTGCCAAGCGGGCCAGTATGGTTAGCTTGTCGATAGTAGTGTCCATCTTCGTCCTGAATCTGTATCCATCCGCTATACGCAACATGGTGTTCCTTGTCCGACTCAAGCAGGGCAACAAGCGAACTGATATGGTTAGGATGAAGTGTATCGTCATCATCCAGATTGCAAAAATACTTGCCATCAATCGCCCGCATTCCATCCCAAAGTGCAGTGCTTCGGAAGCCGGTGGGTTCGGACGCAATCCGTTTGATCGATGTGAATCTGTTGGCATATTTTTCGAGCAACCCGTCAAGACCAGGGACTTCTCGATAACTAACCAACACCAAACCAAGGTTAATATGGTTTTGCGCAGCCAAAGAATCAAGACAACGTTCAATGAATGCCAGCCCCCTTCCACCGACACGGACAATGACATCAACTCGCGCTTCTGTATTAGTGGTATTGTCGATTTCGTAATAATTGGCACGTTTAACTTGCTGTAAAAACTCCGGCAGCTGCGCCAACAACTTTTCAAGAGCGAAATTTGCGTTGAAAATCGCATGGGATTGACTTGCCATCGCCAATGCTTCACCTTGATGCGAACAAATCCAGGCAAAGTGCGCGGAGATTTGGGCGACCTTTTCCGCTACGCTCGCGTCTTGATCCACATAGAGAGCCGAGCCGCCAAAATGGCGTTGCGCAAAGTTCGACTTTTCGGTGATGATCACCGCACCTGCTGCTGCTGCCTCGAATATTCGCATCGAGGGCAAGTCATGTTTCAAATGCTCGTCTCGGTGCAAACAGAGCACAACCCCTTCCGAATTGATTTTTTCAAATATTGATACCCCATCGAAGGGAATAGCGCCTTTGTAGGCGGCACCGTAGTGCGCCCACTTAGCTGGATCACCATAAAAAGAAACAGGAAGCTTGGCGCGCAGATCGTTCATCAGTTTGCTATGGCGACTGCCATCCCAATGCACGCCCGTATAAAACAACGCTGGGTTACTCAAATTTGGCGGAATAAATTCAGTCACGGGGGCCGTTGGCAGAAAATTCCAATCTGATATTGGACTATTTTTTCCGGTTGAAAATAGCAAATCATCCAAATACTGTCGGACACTATCTGATCCAGCCAGATATCCGTCATAGCTTAGGATAGATCGAACCCTCAATGGATCATCGCGATAAAACTCTGGGGGACTCCAAAGAAGGCCTATTGTCGGGACAGCTGTTAGCTTGGGTGAATACTCATGGGTAACAAGAACGCAATCTACATCCGCTTGGACAATATCCTCTGAAGTAATTACCTCAATGCATCTCCAGCCCATATGTTGGCATGCCCTCTTCAAACGAGCGATGAATTCACGCTCTGCAGAGTAAGCAAGATTAGGCCAGGAATTTAGCACTGCTATTCGCAAAGTCGTACCTCTTGATCCAAAGGCCTATTCTGGCATCGGTTTTTTAGCATCTCTTTACCAGCCGAACCGTTTTAGCAATTTCAAAATATTTCTATTTACCATACCTGGTTCTTTATACTTCCCGGACCTAAGCCAACTATGAACTTTCTTATCAAGGATGTTCCTCGGGTCATTCATCTTGCCGACTCCCGCGAGTTTGAAACGCTCGCCCAGTTTCCGCCAATCCACATCCCAAATATTCAACTTCTTGAACTTCTCTGTTCCATGGCGCTGGAAATATTTAAGCACTTCACGATCCCACCAATAGACACCATCTTTCTTGACGCTAAAGAGGTCTATATCATTTTCCCCATAATGATCGAACCACTCATTCTTGACTTCCAGGAGATCCGTGTCTTTCACTTCGTACATGTGATGGTACTGTCGGAATAGTTCCAACGCCCCACGTTCCGGCTGGTTCAGAATTTCCCAGCACTGATACCACCTTTGCTTGCTGGCCATCCTTTCCCAGTCGGTATACTGAAAATGAAGAACCTTGACCTCATCCAAATCTACTTTCATGGAGTTCAATGGCATCGGTATGCGCATGCTGTGAATGGTAGCACCAGTATGTTCGCTCCCATCATCCATGAATCCCCATGGGAAATAACAATCCGGCGACCAATATTTTTTCAACCCGGGCTTTAGATTGATCCATTTAAACCTGATAACGGTTCCCGGTGGAGCATGCATGATGAATTGCCATTCCTTGCTTTCACGAAAATTGGCCGATAGAAATTCATCGGCATCGAGCGTGACTAAAAGTCTTGGTCCTTCGATTTTTCTTGCAGCATTGATTAAAAGCTTTTGCCTCTCAGGCTCATTGAATTCGGTGGATGGGTTTTCAATAAGAATTACTTTAGGAAATTTCTCTGCGATTTCTCGTGAGTCATCATCTGAAAACTGATCGGCGATGATGATATGGTCAGCCCAAAGACTGGCAGCCATTAAGAATTGTTCCAGAATCCATGATTCGTTCTTGACCGGCGTCAGACAAATAATCTTCGGGTTAACAAGCAGTGACATAGCATCTTTCATTAAAATAGTCGCTCAACAAGCCCGATATCGTTCAATTTTACCGTAAATAGGTGTGCAATTTTCCCCGGATCAAAATGATGATCAAGTGGATTGTTGTTGAGGAAATCACCTGATACTACCCCAGTCTCCGTATCAAGCGTCCCTTGTTGCAAGTCCATATAGTGAATGCCCTGCTTTCCGAAAAAAAATTCAACCTGCCGTACCACTCGATGGTCAATGCAGCTCCGTCTGCGTAGCGCTGATGGAAAGTTGCTTGTTGGCTACTTTGCTCTTCTCTAGTTGGTGGTCCGTTATAGTTGACAGCGGCATACTGCAAACGATCACGCTGGCTAGCAGGAGCTATTCTAAATAGGCTTCAGCCAACCTGAAATAATTCGTTCAGAGACAAGCCAAGCTGTCCCTGAATGGATGTTTCACTTTCTTTCGCCCGGTGCCGGCGGTTCGGATAGATTTCACGGTTAACTAAATTTAGGGAGCCAGTGTTGCAATTCCGGCTCGCAAGAATAAATTTCAGAATAAATCCGATCTGTATATTCTTCTGCGAACACATTCCGGTTAATTTGGTATTCTGTGGTCAAATTCACTACCTGCGCGTCATGCATCGTCTTTTTCTTTAATTCAGCCTTGGAGGATTTTTCCAATGCCGCCTCCAGCTTGCACACGTCCAGTTCTTCCCCAAAATGTAGGCATATTTTGACGAATTCGTGCGCCATGTCTACTTTCATCCCCTCGTATGTGATTACCGTCTTCTTCTTGGTGAAATCGTCATGCACCAACCACTTCGCGAGGTGCTGGGCATAAAGATTCGTCCAGTAATGCCGCCTTTCCTGGTCGTTGTAATCCTCCTTGTAATAACAAAGTTGTGAATAAACCGTCTCGACAGGATTTCGATAAAGATAAAGCACATTCTCTCGCCTTAGCTTCAAGTCCATATCATGCGTGTGATAACAGGTAAAATCTGCTACATCCTTGAAATAAAATGCGCGGACCAGCGACGGCATTTCGAAATACAGCTCCATGATCATCCGCAGCCAGTGGCTGCCAGTTCGCGAAAAACTTACCAGATAGGGAAAGGCCGGATTATCTGTAACCGCCTTAATTATTTCCGGGGAATCTACCGAGACAGAGCCATCCGAGTTCAAGGCCCGGTTTATGATTTTCTTTAGCAAGCGCATACTCATTTCATATTATTTGCTGTTGAAAGAAATATGTTGTTTCAATATGCCAGAACTTCATCCAGCGCGGTCAAATAGCGGTTGGTTTGCTGTTTTTATCCTGACACCCCTGATTTTCGTTCTTAACTGCTCTATCCGATCACCTATATGCCTGTTCAGCAAGTACGCAAACATGAGGGACATGAAAAGACATGCGCATAAAATTCCAAAGTGATCGAATATATTAAGCCGTTCTGACATGTCGTTAGTTATCCTTATGATCAGCAAATGGCAAATATAGATTGGGTAACTCAATTCTCCAATAGCTTGGTCAATTTTTGATGTACTCTGATAAAGAAAGGTCAGCGGCATGAACAATAAAAACACGGAAAACAATAATGGCCCCTTAATGGCTTCATTTACCGGAATCCGAAAATAGAACACGACCAAACAAATAACTAGATAAGTTGCTAACCTCGGGAGCGCCCTAAAAGGGGCTAATGAAATGATCTTCCTCCAGAACGGCAGCAGATATTGGTTGGATAAAGCTCCCATCAAAAATAGAGACAGTTCCGCAGGAAAAAATCTGTAATTCCAAGGATCTCTATTACCTAGTCCTTGGTTGAACAAAAACCACCTAATTGAGAGAGATAGAATCAAGAGCACAAAAATCATTTTCTTGTCGCGCAATACATAAGGAGCAAGCGCATAAAAACTTAGCTCGACACCGAGAGTCCATGCCTGCGGAACTAGCAAACCCGTGTGCAATAGAAAATCAGATTTTTTAAAATCGGAAGTGGCGACAAGATGTCCTTCATTGACACCAGAGAACATTACCCAATCCTGTCCAAATATAAATAGGTTAGAAAATATGAGTAAAGCGTCTGCCGAAGCCGGGATATTTTGATAGAGGTCTAGAAATTTCTGGTTGATTAAGATAGCGTAGAGAAGCGAGAGGAAAGCAACAGCCAAGTAGATTGGATAAATCCGAAGGATCCTGTTCAAATAAAATTTCAGTGGATTCTCGTAGGACTTGTTTGTGGCGATTACATGAGCGATGAGGTAACCCGAGATGAAGTAAAACAGCTGGACCGCATGTAGTCCACCAATAAAGACAAAACTCCCGCCAAAGGGTAGGTGCGCGAATACGACGGCAATCGCTAGAATTGTTCTCAATAGCCCCATTTCACTTTAACGTCCTAACGAACGAAACCTCCACTGTTTCTCATTAGCGATTGAAGAGCCATTTGTCCCTAGTCAGTTAACCCAGCCACCCATTTATCACTGCGCCCTCTCTATTTTCTCAGCAAGCTGCTCTGGAATAAGTAAATCAGCATGCCCGAATACCAGCAGACCCCAGCCGCGTAGCGGATGATGTTTGGAAGTCTTATCTTTGTAGGTCGGATAATAAAGTTGATAAGCTTTGTCCAGGGTCAAAGCATCCTTAACGAAATCATATGAACAAATCTGATCCTGATACTGGTCATATCCGAATTGATCGTGTCCGGGAACCTTGAAGTCATCAATCAGGATGTATGCGGAATTGAAGTGCCGTGTGATGAATTCCAATTCTTTTTTCAATGGCCATTCAAAGCCATAACCGTGTGCATCCAGCCAGAAGAAACATGGTTCCGTGAAAATCCCCAGTTCATGTTTTGAAATGTGCTCGATGAATTGTTGTGACATTCCATGGAACAGCGAAACATTCCCGTACTTCTTTGTATGCTCACTCGCCCGCTCGTAGGCCGAGAGATCCGATTCGCAGGACAGGCAGCGCAACCACGGGTAGCTCCGGGCAACATAGGCTAGTGTCGACCCCACGTTGGCACCTGTTTCAACGAAGACCTTACTCTTGCCTGCCAAATACTCGACTAAGCGCAACAAATATTCGTCCCCATGGAAGCCAACATCAACAAACTGCGACAACACTCTTGTGGGGGGTGTTTCGCACATCAGAGATGATAGTTTGGATTTTAATCTGGAAAACATTGCCAGAAAACTTCTTCTCACTGCTGTATCGATGGTCACGATCTCTATCTGATCCTCCCCGCTATCCAGCGGATGACGGGTATGTGTCAACTGAACGGTAAGTCGTTTTCCCTTGAGTATTTTGTCATTCTTCACATCACTAACATAGAACAAGTTTCCCGACATCCTGATAGATTTAGTGTAGCCGTGCGGCAATATTAAAGCGTCCAATTGCGCTTCATGATGAAGTTCGTCCGACTCAATAACCATCACTCTTGGTCGGTGGCGGGAAAGATTCAGTCCTTTTATCGCCTCAATCTCATAACCTTCCACATCGAGGGAAAGTATGTCTACCTTAGTAATTTGGTGGGCATCCAGCAAGGTGCTCAGCCGCATCTTTTTCACCAACTGCTCTTCAAACCCGGAAAAAAAGTGGGCGTAATCACGTTTCCAGCGTGTCTCGCTAGATTTGTCGAGAGTTGAAAGGCTCCCGCGTGCGTTCGCATAGAAAATCGCATCCTCATCGGCCTCGCCTGCCGCACAGTGACATACGATGCTGCGGGGCCGGTTTGCTTTTAACATACCGATATACCCTGAGTGCGCCTCCACACACAGCCCTTTCCAGCCACGCTCTTCAAACAACAGGGTGTTGCTGAAACGTTTTCCATCTATACAACCCACCTCGACAAAGAATCCCTCCTTTTGGTCCCCAAATATCAGGTCCAGAAGTGCGTCCTCTCCGTGCTGGCTATAGTATTTAATCAAGATGATCTCTTATAAAAGGCGCCATAGAGACTCAGTTAATAAATCCCCATATTTCGCGGAATCATGATCTTTATTGTTTGTAGAAATCTCATTGACCTCGAAACTGATTACCCTCACGACGTGGTCGAGTGCTAACTTATTGCGTCGGATACCGAGCGTGACTGAATACACCCCGGGTTTAAGATGAAGGTTTGGAAGTTTAAGATTTATTGATATTAAAGAATCTTTGTCTGCGGAAAATAGCGATCCTGCTTCCTCACTTAGCACGGTCGTAATCCGATAGTCCATGTAGGTATCCAATCCGAAAACTATAGACAACCCGTCAACTTTCTCGAATGCCTTTATTTCCAGATCAAATGCGATGTCCTCACCCGATTTAAAGCTTACAACTTTTTTCCCATTGCCATTTACAGGCGACACGTTTGTAAACTTGGCGACGAGGCCGTAATCGTGTCGTGCACGGGGCATGTCCCCAATGCTTTCTTTTCCTATTAAAGATGAGTCGCTGAGATAGAGCTCAATCACTTTTTCAATTGCCCCCACATCGCTTAGACCCCCATCCCGAAGCAATATTCCATTGCCGCATAGTTTTTGTATAGAGGCCATGTTGTGACTTACAAACAATACTGTCCGCCCGTCATTTCCGACCTCCTCCATTTTGCCGAGACACTTTTTTTGAAACTGTGCATCGCCTACCGCAAGCACCTCATCCACGATTAAAATATCCGGTTCCAAATGTGCGGCCACAGAAAAAGCTAGACGCACATACATGCCACTGGAATATCTCTTGACGGGGGTATCAAGAAACTTTTCAACGTCAGCGAAGGCGACGATTTCATCAAACTTGCTTTTTATTTCAGCCTTGCTCATACCGAGGATCGCACCGTTCAGATAGATGTTTTCACGTCCGGTGAGCTCTGGATGAAAGCCCGTACCAACTTCCAGCAGGCTAGCCACGCGCCCCTTGATGGAGGCTCTTCCCGATGTCGGCTCCGTAATGCGGCTCAGGATTTTCAGCAGGGTGGACTTGCCTGCGCCATTGCGTCCGATGACCCCCACCCGGTCGCCCTGTTGTATGTCAAAGCTGACGTCCTTGAGCGCCCAGAATTCTTCGTGCGTTGAATCATTTTCAAGAGCCGCAAAAGGATGAATCAGTCTATTTGTGAAACGCTTGGCGCCATTCGCCAGTACGTCGCGCAAAGTGGTGTAGCGCTCCTGCTTCTGATGGCGGAGGATATATTTTTTCGATAGATTCTCGACTGAGATAATAGGCGGCATTAAATTACGTCCGCAAAGGTTTTTTCTGTTTTACGGAAATATACTATCCCGGTAATCAGCATTACCACAATCAGAAACAGGGAGAGCAAAAAACCGGGCCAATAAAGTGGGGTGCTACCCCCGAGGATGGCCCAACGAAAACCATCGATCACGCCCACCATCGGGTTCAAGGAAAAGAGAAGCCGCCATTCTTCAGGGACGATGGTGCTACTGAACCCTACCGGTGAAATGTATAGCCCGAATTGCACCACAAATGGAATGATAATTCGAAAATCGCGGTATTTGACGTTGAGTGCTGCGATCCACAATCCCGCGCCCATTGCAGCGGCAAAGGCCACAAAGATAAAAAGGGGTAGAGTAAACATGCGCAGGTTTGGCTCAAATCCATACCAGATCATCAACCCCACTAGGATGACTCCCGAAACAAGAAAATCCACGAAGCTGACGATCACCGCACTGGCGGGGATAACCAAACGCGGGAAGTACACCTTGGAAATCATCCCGGCATTGCTGATCAGACTGTCCCCGGCGCCGCTAAAGGCCGCAGCAAAAAACTGCCAAGGTAACAGTGCCGCAAAAACCAGAATCGGATATGGCGCGCCATCAGAAGGTAATTTTGCCAGCTTGCTGAAAACCAGCGTAAATACCAGCATCGTAATCAATGGGCGCCCCAATGCCCACACAATGCCAATAACAGTTTGCTTGTAGCGCACAAGAATATCTCGCCACGCCAAAAAGAAGAACAGTTCGCGGTAACGCCAGAGGTCTCGCCAATAATGGCGCTCGGTGCAACCGGCTTCGATTACTAATGTTTGGGAGTTAGTGTGCATGGGGTTTGTCAATCAAGACTAGCGAAAGGACTTCAGCATCGACAAGCTTTTTCATGCAGAAAATATTCGATATTAATTTGTGGTGCTACGGATAATGAATTAAGCGGCACAAAGTATTTAGAGCCTTTATACAATGAGAAATCCCGCCCAAACTGGGCCACCTTGAGGTCTGTTCCAATCCAGGCTGACTCCATTAAAGTTAATACGTTATCAATTCCTTGATCGCCAAAAATGTAAAATGCGTTGCGTATTTTCATTGAGTATCGGCAAAAATGCGCAAAGTGTCGAAAACAAAGGTTCTGCAGCTCATCTTGTACAGCATCTCTTCAACCGCGTGCCAATGTCAACTTAACCGAACCGGAAAGCCGACAAACCATACGGCCACACTTTTGTGACCGTTGAGTTGCACTCTCTACGAGCGCGCATTACCTTGGCGTGGTGCCACACAGCATCGAAACTTTTATTATTCATAGCGCAACGCCTCCACCGGCTTAAGCATTGCCGCCCGGCGTGCCGGGTAATAACCGAAAAATATGCCGATCGCGGCAGAAAAGGCAAACGACAGCAGGATTGACCACACCGTGACCACCACCGCCATTTCCGCCATCGAGCTGACCAGCCAGGCACCCCCAACACCAAGGAGAACGCCAACTAACCCACCGACTGTACAAATAATCAGCGCTTCAAGCAGAAATTGCAACAGGATGTCGCGGCGGCGTGCACCGATCGCCATGCGGATGCCGATTTCTCGCGTCCGCTCGGTGACCGATACCAACATGATGTTCATAATACCGATTCCGCCACCAACAGGGAAATAGAGGCGATGGCGCCGAGCATGAAGGACATGGCTTGCGCCGATCCGGCTGCGGATTGCGCCACCGATGTCAGGTTGCGGACGGTAAAATCGTTTTCCGCATCTTCGGCCAGACGATGGCGCTGGCGCAACAACTGGGCAATTTCACGCTCCGCTTCATCCATCGTTTCGGTCGATCCTGCCTGTACCATAAGATAGCGTACCGTGCCCGGGAACTGGTTACCAAACAACTTGCGCTGGGCGGTGGTGACCGGCACCACGGCAGTATCATCCTGGTCGCGCCCGTCCAGGCTTTGTCCTTTTGCGGCAAGCAATCCGACCACCAGAAAAGGCATATTCTTGATACGGATAGTCTTACCAGTGGGATCCTCCTCACCGAACAGATTCTTCGCCACAGTCTGGCCAAGCACAACTACCCGGGTCGCACCGCGCACATCGCTTTCCTCGAAGATGTGGCCGGAATCGAGCGTCCAGTTGCGCACCGTAAAGTAATCTGGCGTGGAACCGGTGACGATGCTGCTCCAGTTACTTGAACCATAGACCATCTGCGCGTTGCCTGGATAGGAAGGGGAAACCGCCTTGACCGACGGGATTTGAGCGAGCGCCTGCGCGTCGGCAACGGTCAGGGTAGGCACACTACCCGAACCGAAGCGCAGTCCGCCTGAAGTACTGGCACCGGACAGCACGATGAGCAGGTTGCTGCCCATCGAGGCGATGGACTGGTTGACGGTATATTGCGCCCCCTGGCCAACGGCGAGCATTAGCACCACTGCCGCCACGCCAATCACCATGCCGAGCATGGTCAGGGCGGTACGCAGGCCATTCATCGCCATGGCGCGCCAGGCTTCGGCGAAGATCGCTATGATCTTCATGACACCTCACCATCCTGTTCCACCCGCCCATCCACGAAGCGCACCATCCGGTGAGCATAGCGGGCGATATCCGGCTCGTGGGTTACCAGGATGACGGTCATGCCCTGTTCGCGGTTGAGGCGGGTGAATATCTCCATGATCTCCTGGCTGGTGTGGGTATCCAGGTTGCCGGTCGGTTCGTCGGCCAGAATCAATGGCGGGTGGTTGATCAACGCACGGGCGATGGCGACGCGCTGCTGTTGGCCGCCGGAAAGCTGATTGGGCAGCGACAGGGTAAACTTTTCCAGGCCGGTCTGGCGCAGCGTTTCCAGGGCACGTTCACGCCGCTCCGCTTGCCCCTGGCCGGCGTAAAGCAGTGGTAGCGCGACGTTGTCCAGTGCGGTGACGCGCTTTAACAAGTTAAAACCCTGGAACACAAATCCAATCAGGCTGTTTCGAAGATGAGCGAGTTCATCCGGATTCAACTTTGCGACATCCCGGCCATTCAGGAAATAATGCCCGCTGGTGGGCGTGTCGAGGCAGCCGAGGATATTCATGAAGGTGGACTTGCCAGAACCGGATGGGCCCATGATGGCGACGAATTCGCCGGGGGCGATACTCAAATTCACGTCGTGCAGTACCGGAACAGCACGGCCGCCCTTGATTTCGTATTGTTTGTGCAGGCCTTCGACGCGGATCAGCGGATCGGCCATTACATCATCCTGAGGCTGAAGCCGGAACCTTTGTCTTTCTTGGCACCCATCTCCCTGACTACCAGCGACTCCCCAAGTTTGAGTTCATCACCCAGCACTTCAGTGTATGAGCCATCAGAAATGCCGGCCTTGATCTTCACTGGCTTCGGCGCCCCTTGATCGAGCCGGTAAACGGTAGCGCCGCCGCGCCCTTTTATTTTCTTGTTGTTCTTGCCGGCGACCTCGTCGCCTTCTTCTTTCAGCGGCTTAAAGCGCAGCGCCGCATTCGACACGCGCAGTACGTTTTCGTGGCGACTAACGATGATCTGGACATGAGCGGTCATGCCCGGCAACAACACTTCATCCGGGTTATCCACAGCCACCACCACATTGTAGGTCACTACGTTCTGCTGCACAGTAGGGTTAAGCCGGACCTGCTTGACCTTGCCGGAAAACTGCCGGTCGGCAAAGGCATCGACGGTAAAACGCACGTCCAGACCGATGTTGAGGTTGCCGATATCCGCCTCGGCCACGCTGGTTTCGATCTGCATCTGCTTGAGATCGCCGGCGATCTGGAAAAGAACGGGAGTCTGAAAGCTGGCCGCAACCGTCTGGCCTACATCGATGTTGCGCGCCACCACGACGCCGGAAATCGGGGAGCGGATCACGGAATAGTTCAGGTTGGTGCGGGAGCGCGTCAACTGGGCTTGCGCCAGCTTGAGCTGCGCCAGAGCAGAATCCAGCTGCTGCCTCGCCTGATCGACGGCATCCTGAGAAATAAAGCCCTTCTGCTGCAACAAACGAGCACGCTCCTCCTTGGCTCGCATCAGCACAAGATTGGCCTCCGCATTGGCGATATTGGCTTGATCCTGCCTGAGCTGGGCATCGAACAGGGCGGGATCAAGTTCTGCCAGAATCTGTCCTTCTTTCACCCGGCTGTTGAAATCCGCATTGAGCTTCTTCACCGTGCCAGACACCTGGGTACCAACGTTCACCAGCACCACCGGGCTCAGGGTGCCATTGGCCGAGATGCTCTGGACAATGTCGCCGCGGTCGACTACCTGGGTTTTGTACTTTTCCCGGGATGAGTTGGCGCGCTGGTTCTGCCAATAATAAGCTCCGCCAGCAGCGACGATGAGCGCGAGAATAACCAGCGGAATTCGGATGGAACGGATTGAGGGCATAGGCGTCTTCTGCAAAGAAAAAATTATAGCAGTTGCCCGTCTATCTTACCCTATTCAAGCGATGCCGGCATTTCCCTCCACCCCGATCAACTTGGGCAAATTGAGCTTGCGCGGCGTGATCACCTTCTTGTCGCGCAAGTAGCTCGCCACCACATCCCAGACCGGCTCGCCTGTAGCACCTTCGGCCACTGGCGCCCACCCCGCCACTTTGTATTTCTTGTTGGGATCGAGCGGCTTGCCTTTCATGACCATGTTGTTGATGCGCTTGCCGAAGCCCTGGCGCAAATCGCATGTATAGCTGATGCCGCCAACGCGCACCATGTCGCCACCCTGCTGCTTGTAGGGATCGGCATTGAACAGGTTATCGCAGACGTCTTCCATGATGTCCTTGATCATCATGCCGCTCATCTCGGTGAGAGTGGTATACGGATAAGTAATGGCGGTCTGATCCATCACATTTTCCATGGTGATAGTGTCGCCCGGCAACAGCGAAGTACCCCAGCGGAAGCCGGGAGAGAAGGCAGCGTCCGCGCCTTTCACTTCCATCAGGGCATCCAGAATCAATTGATCGAAGGTGCCGTTGAAGTTGCCGCGACGGTACAGCGTCCCCTCCGTTACAGCCAGTTTTTCCGCCAGCTTGGCTTCATACGGCGCGCGAACTTTCTTGATCAGCCCCGCCATTTCCGCATCCGGCTCGATCAGGTTGGCAAACACCGGCAACAGCTTGTATTTGAAGCCAGCTACCTTGCCATTCTTTACGTCGAAATCCAGCACGCCAAGGAACTTGCCATTGGAGCCAGCGTTGGTCACCAGGGTCTGTCCACTGGCATTCTTGACTATCGACGGAGCAGGCATGCCATCGTGGGTGTGGCCGCCAAGGATGGCATCGATACCGGTGACACGACTAGCCATTTTCAAATCCACATCCATGCCGTTGTGGGACAGCACCACTACGACCTGTGCGCCCTTGGCGCGAGCCTCATTCACCATCTTCTGCATATTGTCGTCCTGGATGCCGAAGCTCCAGTCCGGGGTCATGTAACGCGGGTTGGCGATCGGCGTGTAGGGGAAGGCCTGGCCGATGATTGCAACCGGAATGCCATTCATGCGCTTGATAACATAGGGCTGGAACACCTGATCGCCGAAATCGTTGGTTTTGATATTCTGCGCCAGAAAATCCACCTTACCCTTGAAATCGTTGTCCACAATCTGCTTGACGCGCTCTGCGCCCAGGGTGAATTCCCAGTGGCCGGTCATGATGTCCACACCGAGCAGTTTGCAGGCATCCACCATGTCCTGGCCATTGGTCCACAGCGCGGTGGCGGAACCCTGCCAGGTGTCGCCACCATCCAGCAACAAGGCCCCGGGACGATTGGCGCGAACCTTCTTAACCAGTCCGGCAAGGTGGGCAAAGCCACCGACCTTGCCGTAGGTGCGGGCGGCCTTTTCGAAATCGAGGGAAGTGAAAGCATAGGCCTCGACCGTGCCAGGCCGGATGCCGAACGCCTTAAGCAGGTTTTCGCCCACCAGGTGCGGTGCCTTATTATGGCTGACACCCAGACCGATATTCACGTTAGGCTCACGAAAATAAATCGGCATCAGCTGAGCATGGCAATCGGTAATGTGCAGCAAAGAGACGTTGCCGAATGAAGGCAAATCGTAGAAGCTTCCAGCATGGCTGGCCGACAGGGCCTCCCGGCTGTTCAGTGCGAAGCCGGATGCGGCGGCCACTGCCAGCATCTGCAGAAATTCGCGGCGGTTCATGGACATGGGAACTCCAAATCAGGAAAGAGGGCGAAGCAAGGGGCGAGAGGAAAGCCGTGAAGCGTCAAGCGCTTCCAGCCTCCAGTCTCGCGCCCCAGACCTTAGTGTCTTACTTGCGGAACACCGGCGTCTGCATCGGCAAGCCGTTGCTCATGTAGGTGAGGAAGTATTCCAGATCGTTATATTCCTCGCTATTGTAGTCAAGCGGGGTTGCACGCACATTCTTTTGGCATTGCCGAAACCGCCCTTGTAGCGTAACCAGTTCCGTTCCAGCGCGAAATTCCGGCCAATGCGCAGCCTGCCCGATCATCGGAGAAAGCTGCTCGCTACGGACAAATTTGCCGACATTGTCGACATGGCAAGATGCACAGGAGAAATTCAGCTGACCGCGGCGGCTATAGTAATGGGTCTTGCCATTTTCATACGCAGCCAGGGCAGCAGGGCCCTCTACCTTGACCTGCACTTTCATCCCATCAGACAGACTTTTTGCATAAGCCGACAGCAGCCCGAGTTCTGTACTGCCATATTTCAGCTCTGCCTCATCGTTATGGCGCAGGCAGGCATTCAGGGCATTTTCGAAGGTGAGCACCTTACCGACACCATTATCAAAGTAGGGGTAACCACCCGCCACTTTCTTGCCGCCATTGCGGAAACAACTGGCGAAAGTTTTGCCATTCTTGAATGGTTTTTCCCAGGTTTTTCTGCCGTCATCGACATCATTGACGAAAGGCGGGAACATCATGATGCTTTCATACTGATCCAGGGCATCTTTATTCAATGCCAGGGCGCCCAGCACATAATCTTGAAACTTTACGCCAGGAAGAAGCTGCTTGTAATGCGCGGTCAAGGCCTTGCGGTCCTCGGCAGGCCCGGCGCTCGCAGCAAGACTGGCGCCCAGAAATAGGCAGGCCAGCAAAACGGTGAGTCTCCGTTTCATCATCATTCCTTTCGCAGAAATAGTTATAGTTTTTCGTGAGAAACTGGCTGGACAAAAAGCGTCCAGCCAAGCTCGATCAGACAATAGCCGATTCACCGCTCATCTTTTCACCATGGTTGTCCACAGCATTAATCACGATCTTGTCGCCGACCTTGGCGCCCTTGACCCTGAAACCAAGAAATGGATTCTTGGCAACTGCAGCACCCCACTGTGCTTCAAGTACGGTCTTGCCGTTCAGGGTGGCAACGACGTGATTGATGAAGTGGGCGGGGATCAATTTCCCGGTATTGGCGTCCTTGCGCAAACCGGTCTCCATGATGTGATTCATCAGCGCTTTCACATCGGCGACATCGCCTTGCAGCGTCGCGCGAATTTTCATTCCTTCAGCCATGTTCGTATCCTTGTCAAATAAAGTGAATATTCAAATCCGTTAAATACCGATCAACCGCCGCAACCGCCTATCGTCACCTTGACTTCCTTGGAGGTGGTGTAAGCCTTGCCGCCGGCCTTCACCACCACTTTGACGTGGGAGGTCGAAGCCATTTTGATGCGTGTAGAAACGAATCCTTCAGCACCATTGGAAAACTCGAATTCAGCGATCAAGGGATTCTGGTTCTTTTCCACCAATATCATGATGGATGTTGTACCGGGTATCTTGCTGGTCACTTCTACCGGCACAACCGCCCCGTTCTCGGCAATGTCCGGCGCCTTGATCAGGATGTCCTTGCTCTCGGCGGCGCCCGCAACATTCATGCCCTTCATTGCATCCGCCGTGGTCGTGGCATCGAAGGCCACTTTGTTCCATTCAGCAGCCAACACCTGGCCAGGCCTGAGCAGGCCTGCAGCAATCGCGACCGCTACCGTCCCGGCGGCTCCAGTGCTCTTCAAAAAAGTTCTACGCAGTTGATTCATCATTCGATCTCCGAATAAATAAAGTTAAAGACTATGGATATATTCAACAACCTGATCGATTTCCTGCTCAGTCAGTATTTGGTGCTTTCCGAAAGGCGGCATCGAGGTTTTGGGGTTGGCTACAGTGGAATCCCAAATCTGGGCACGCATCTTGTTCCGGTCGGGGAAGCGCTCCTTCATCATGACGAAGGGAGGCCCAATATTACCGGGCGACTCGGCCTTCGGGTCATTGGGGATCGCATGGCAAGCGATGCAATTACCTTTCGCCTTATTCATTGCGACCGCCCGTCCGGCGGATTCCTTGGCATCTTCGGCCGCCATGGACAGATTCACGACACCCAAGCCGGCGATGAGCGCAAACATAAGAGTCAATTTTTTCCGCATCACTCCTCCTTCTCCATTTTTTCGAGCATTCTCCGAAGTCATTCGTTTTCCTCGGTAAGTGTTTGCCGTTTGTGTAGAACAAGCATACTGAATTTATCTTAGCCAAAGCAAGCTTTTTTTTAAATTTATCGTTTTATTTCCGATAGTTAGTACAAATGTACTAGTAAAATTAGCATATAGCCAACTACCAATTTACTAGTCATGGTGAGTCGCTCGACCCCAAAATTATGGCCAAAATCAGGTACCTCGCGGCGACATCAATTCTAGCTGCGCCCTCCCACCTGCTGGCCAACCACCAGCTAGGATACCCTCATCCATACCTTCTCCCAGAGGTAGAAGGGCAATGGAGAAGGGCGCTTGTTTTGATCTGAGTGATTGAGTGATGAGGTGTCGCTTCGCGATGCTCGCGTTAACAGGGGACAATCATTTTTATCGCATGCAAAACTGTCCTGTGCTATATTAAAACTTGAAAATTTATTTTAGTGGGAAATTGCCATGGATATCTCCAGCGCATCATCAGTCAGTGCACTATCAGGCCAATCTGCAGGCACCTCGGTTGAGAATGAAGTGCTGAGGAAGGCTCAGGAAATTCAAGCAAAAAGCGCCGCGGCACTGATCAATTCCGTAACGCAGCCGACAAAATCTTCCTCCGTAAATTTGCCCTCCCACCTGGGGCAAAACATCAATACGTCGGCCTGACTTCAATTCGTTACCGCTGTAACGCACTCAAAGCACGGGGCTATCCTGCCTCGCTCAACAGTTTTTCGATCATCCCTTCTGCTTGCCCAAGATAACCTTCACCAAACATATTCAGATGATTGAGTATGTGGTACAGATTGTATAACGTCTTTCGCATCGGGTAACCGCAATCGAGGGGGAATGACTCGCGGTAGGCCGCATGGAATGCCGCAGGAAAACCGCCGAACAGCTCGGTCATCGCCAGATCTGTTTCCCTGTCGCCGTAGTAAACCGCCGGATCGAAAATAACCGGCTCACCAGCAGCTGAGTAAGCATAATTTCCACCCCACAGATCCCCATGCAGCAAAGATGGCATCGGCGCATAGCCGGCAAACAATCCATCCAGCCTCGCCAGCAAACGCTCTCCCTTGCGTTGCAGCGCCCCGCCGTAATCGTTGCTTGCTGCCAGCACAAGCTGCCTTCTTAGCCGCCGTTCACGCCAGAACTCCGGCCAGTTGTCGGTGGGCGTATTGACCTGGGGTGTGGAACCGATCGTGTTGTCACGCCGCCAGCCGTATTGTGTGGCACTTACCCGGTGCATGTCAGCCAGATGGCGCCCCAGGTCTTCTGGCCGCCCCTTACTGCCAGAACTGAAATCAACGGCCTCGAGCACCAGAAATGCCGAATCCGCGGCGACTCCGGTACATACCGGATTCGGCACGCGAATAACGCCTGTTGCTGCGATTTCGCGCAGCCCGTCAGCCTCTGCCTCAAACATGACCAGGCCAGACGCATGATTAAGCTTGATGAAAAAGCAGCGTCCCCCGTCCTCGACAATATACGTCGAATTGATGCACCCGCCCCCAATAGCAAGGCATTTCCGGACAGCAAATTCCTCCCCCGTTGCAACGCGGATTGCTTTTCCGATCGCCTGCCACATCGCTTCATTTTCCATGCTTCATTTTACCCACAGAAATTCGCGTGTAAAATTCCAACCACCCCTGTCCAAATCTATTGCCATCTAAACATGAAACCTTATGCTGAATCCTGCGAACAAAACCAGGAGCCCATACTCGAAGTCCTGAAAGAAATCTTTGCCGACCGGCAACGCGTGCTGGAAATTGCCAGCGGGACCGGCCAGCACGCCGTTTATTTTGGCCGGGCACTACCTCACCTGACCTGGCAGACCAGCGAGTTGGCGCAGAACCATGCGGGCATTCAGGCATGGCTGGATGACTCTCTGCTACCGAATGTGCTGCCCCCTGTTGCCATTGACGTGAGCGCCCCCAAGTGGCCGATCGAAAGCGTGGATGCCGTGTTCAATGCCAACACCGTGCACATCGTTGCGTGGCAAGAAGTAGAAACGATGTTTGCAGGCATAGCACGCATTCTGGACGAAGGCGGGCTTCTCTGCCTGTATGGGCCATTCAACTACGGCGGAAAATTCACTTCTGAAAGCAATGCGCGATTCGATGCCTGGCTCAAATCTCGCGATCTGAACAGCGGTGTCCGGGATTTTGAAACCCTGAACCGGCTCGCCGAATCGCACGGGCTACTACTGCAGAAGGACGTGGCCATGCCTGCCAACAACCGTATCCTGGTCTGGCAGCGCGCCTAACCTGTCACGACGAACAGCTCACCGAGATATGCTGCGCCCAGTCCGGCGGCGGTGCAGCATAATTCGCCATCTCCGGCTGCTCGTCAAAGGGACAGCCCAGCAATTTCAGCAAGCGATCCACTTCTGAAAAATCGCGCTCCTTCTCTGCTTTTTCGATCGCGACTTGCGCCAGATAATTGCGCAGGATGTATTTGGGATTAACCTTATCCATGCGCACCTTGCGCTCCTCATCCGTACCCGGCTCATTTTGCAACCGGGCGCGATAAGTTTCGGCCCAGGCATCGAACGCCGGACGGTCGATGAATTGATCGCGCACCACGCTGTTCTGCTCGCCCGCTTCGGATTTGAAATGCCCCAGGCTGCGGAACAGATTGGTATAGTCCACCTGATTTGCGTGCATCAACCCCAGTAGCGCTTCTATCAGCGGAACATCGTCTTGACCTGCATGGGTCAAACCCAGCTTCTGGCCCATCAAGTCTACATAGTGCTCGGCGTAAGTCGGGCCATAGTGACCCAGCACCGCCCTGGCTTCCTCCACCGGAATAATCGGCGTCAAGGCCTGCGCCAGGCAGGTCAGATTCCACAGACCGATTTGTGGCTGCCGGTCAAAGGCGTAACGCCCGCCATGATCGGAATGGTTGCAGACGTATCCCGGATTATAGGCATCCATGAAACCGAATGGACCATAGTCGAAAGTCAGCCCTAAGATAGACATGTTATCCGTGTTCATCACCCCATGCGAGAAGCCGACCGCCTGCCACTTGGCCATCAGCCTGGCAGTGCGGATCACCACTTCGTTCAGAAAACGGGGATATTTGTCAGGCGCATCGGCCAGCTCGGGAAAATGCTTATCGATCACATAATCGGCAAGCCGGACAATCGGTTCAGGCTGATCCCGATAGAAAAACACCTCGAACGAGCCGAATCGTACGTGAGAAGGCGCGATACGAGTCACCACCGCGGCACTTTCAACGGTCTCGCGCCAAATCTCCTCATCGCTGCCGACGATGCACAAGGCGCGAGTGGTGGGAATACCCAGACCATGCATGGCCTCAGAACACAAATATTCGCGGATGCTGGAACGCAACACGGCACGACCATCGCCACTGCGTGAAAACGGCGTGGCCCCGGCTCCCTTCAGTTGAAGATCCCAATGTTCCCCAGCACGATTTTTCACCTCGCCCAGCAAGATCGCCCTGCCATCGCCCAGTTGCGGTACGAAATGGCCAAACTGGTGTCCGGCATAAAGCATTGCCAGCGGGTCGCTGCCGGGCAATAAGCGATTGCCGATGAAATACTCGGCGAAGTCAGCGCACATCACTTCATCCGGATCCAGATCAATCAATTCCGCCGCATTCGCGTTGAAGCTGACCAGGTAAGGCTCGGGCAGAGGCGTGGGGTGCAAGCGGCTGTGGAAAGTCTCCGGCAGGCGCGCAAAGGTATTCTGAAAATTCAGCTGATCAAGTTTCATCATGGAGCGATTCAATCCCGAGTGTATTACTGGGAGAATCGGGCCGACTCGGCTAGAATCAAGAGGATCTCATAAACGGACTGGTAAATTGCCCCCCTCCCCTGATCTCAAGATTATCGAAACCATCGCGGACATCCCCGAGGCGCAGTGGAATGCATTGGCAGGCAACAATCCGTTTCTGTCCCACGCTTTCCTGCACGCACTACAGGAAAGTGGATGCGCCGCGCCGCGCACCGGCTGGAAAACGCAGTTTCTTACGCTCTGGCAGGACAACACCCTGGTTGGCGCGATGCCGCTGTACCTGAAAAACCACTCCTATGGCGAGTTCGTTTTTGATTGGGCATGGGCCGAGGCTTACAAAAATGAGGGCCTGAACTATTATCCCAAACTGCTATGCGCAGTGCCTTTCACGCCGGCAACGGGGCTGCGGTTGCTGGCCACTTCCACCGAGATTCGAGCGCAGTTGATACGCTTAGCACTGGAGATGGCGCAAAGCTCAGGCGTTTCCTCCCTGCATATTTTATTTCCTTACGAAGATCAGGTACGGGAGATGCAGCAGCAAGGCATGATGGTGCGCCAGGGCGTGCAATTTCACTGGCGCAATCCAGGTTACGCCGACTTCGACGCCTTCCTGTCCGGCATGAGCCACGACAAACGCAAGAGGATCAAACAGGAACGGCGCAAGGTGCGCGATGCCGGCATCTCCTTCGAGCGCATCCGGGGAAAAGAAATTACAACAGAACAATGGACGTTCTTTTTTAGTTGTTTTACTCACACTTTCCGGCAATACAACTCGCCTCAACCTTTGAATCTGGACTTTTTCCGGCGCATCGGCGCGTCCATGCCCGAAAACATTCTGCTCGTCATCGCGTCACGCAACGGCGAGCCGATTGCCAGCGCACTCAATTTCTTCAACGCAGACGCCCTGTATGGGCGCTCCTGGGGAGCACTGGAATATCACCCCGGCCTGCACTTCGAAACCTGCTACTACCAGGCGATAGAATTTTGCATCGAGCAAAATATCGCCCTGTTCGAAGGGGGCGCTCAAGGCGAACACAAGATCGCACGGGGATTTTTACCCGAGACAACCTGGTCAGCACACTGGCTTGCTCACCCCGAATTTTCGCGTGCCGTGGAAGATTTTCTGCAGCGCGAAGCAAAAGGCATGAACCAGTATGTAGATGAACTGAACGACAGCAACCCTTTCAAGCAGAAACCCAGCGAATGATGCCTTGGCGACCTTAACTGCGCAGCCATCACGCACCGTGACCGAGAAAATCAGATGGCGAGGCCTCGGTGCCATACACCCCTTCCAAGTGGCCTTGAATTTACCGCTCTGTCATGTGGCGAGGATGGTGCGACAACATCTTGTCATCACCCCCTCCATGTTAGCAATCGGGTTGTTAGCTGCGCCGACCACCCAGTCTGGAACGCCCCAGGACAGAGGATGCATAGACATGCTCTGCTTCGGGTCTTTCTGCCGGGATTGGCACCGCTTTTATCGGCTCGGCTACGGTCACCATTTTGACGTTTTGAGTGTCTTGGATTATTGCAGCCACCTCTCCTGAGATGACTCCGCCTTCTTCTATGGTTAATGCGCCATAGCGAATTTTTCCGGTGACTTTCCCTGAAGCATAAATCACCAATTGCTTGCGCGCAGTTAGCTCTCCCTCGAACAACCCTCTTATTTCTGCAACATCTATTTCGGCCTTGCCTGAGAATACGCCGCCTTCAGCGATACGAATGTCCCGGCTATTCATGGATGCCTCGACCCTGCCTTCGACCACCAGAATTTCGCAATCGGTGATTTCAGTCCCTTTAAGTTTGATATTTGGCCCCACGATCAGTTTATTGCCCTCTTCACGCGGCGCTGTTTTTTTGGGAGGTGCTGGATTCTCTGGTTTGATTTCTGCCGGCGCCTTGGCAGGTTCCGTAGCCGAGTTGCTGGTTTCGTTGATATTGTTTTTGGTTGTAGCGCGCATAAAATTATTAAGCATGATCTATTCCTTTTAAGAGTTGTATTCCAGTAAACGCCACCAGGCTAGCCTGGTCGTTGAATCAAACACCAACGAAATATCGGGTTGATGCGAAATGCGCAGCGGACTACTCAGTTAATGTGTTCAGGCACACGCGTTATTGCCCTGAGTTTTTCGTCCAGTTTCAGCGATATTGAAAGGGGATAAGTTAAATCGTTACCAGACCTCGTATCATCCAGAAATTGCTGCTGTGATTGGTAAAAGCAAACGTTGCCGCGAGAAGCATTGCAGTAACAATCTGTTGGCGCAGGAGATATTACGATGGGTAAATACCTAATCACATGCTCACAATATAGTCGTCCATTTTTTCATTGCAAATGAACAATAGTTAACCTTGGGTTTTTAAGAAAATCCTGAAGTATGACCGTTGGCCAGCGAGACTCGGGTGACATTGATGGCTTGTGCCTGGATGACACACACCACCCCGCGCAAGAAGATTACGGCAAGGTGCATGAGCATTAGTGAACTTACATCTTGTTACAATTTAGTAGCAATCTGTTCATGTCTTCATGCGTTAATCAAGCACACCTAAACAACAGGAGCTCAACATGAAACGATTTCTGATCGCAGCCGCACTTGCCGCAACCACAGCCTGCCTTGCCGCGCCGGCACTCGCGACCGATGTCGGTGTTTCCATCAGTATTGGCCAACCCGGTTTCTATGGCCAAATCGACATCGGCGGCTATCCGCCACCGCAAGTAATCTATCGTCAGCCGATGATCATCGAACGGGTGCCGATGAACCGTCCGCCGGTCTATCTGCGCGTACCTCCGGGCCACGCCAAACATTGGAGCAAGAACTGCCACAAATACAACGCCTGCGGTGAGCGGGTCTACTTTGTGCAAGACAACTGGTACAACCGCGAGTATGTCCCGCGTTACCAAGAGCAACATCGTGATCGCAGGGATGACCGCCGCGACGAGCGCAGGGATGATCGACGTGGGAAGCAAAATAACGACCGCCATGGCAACAATCAAGGCCAAGGTCGTGATCGCTAAGGCATTGTCATAATAGCGATGGGGCATGCGATTTTTTTGTCAATTCATTGGGCTATTTTCAGTTCATCTATTTGGAGAAATTAAGTGAATAAAATATCCGCCTTGCTCCTTTTGACTATCCCGTTAACTTTATTATCCGGCTGCGTCGTGGCGCCCAGTCAGCCGCATTCACGTATCGATATGGGCGGTTCATTTGTGAATGGTGATTTGAACAGTTTCTACTTTTCTTTGGGCGAGTATTACCGAGTGCCAGAGCGTGATGTTATTTTCATCCGTGAACGGCGTATTCCGGACCATGAGATTCCTGTTGTATTGTTCATTTCGCAGAGAGCACGGGTGACACCCTCGGCGATCATTAACTTAAGACTGTCCGGAAGCAGTTGGATGGATATCAGCCTGCGTTTTGGTCTGGGGCCAGATGTTTACTATGTGCCAGTACAAAGCGTTTATGGATCGCCTTATACCCATGCTTACGGCCATTATCAGAATAGAAATCGTAATGAATGGCAAAAGATAAGGCTCGCTGACGATGATGTAGTGAACCTGGTCAACCTGCGCTTTATTTCTGAGCGTTACGGCTACCCCGCTGAGGAGGTGATGCGGATGCGTTCGTCCGGCAAGAATTTTATGAATATTAATGACGAGGCTCGTCGAAGCAATAAAGGGAGTGAATATCGCCAGCAGGAACGCAGAGATGGCCGTGAACCTGCGATGCAACAGGAGAGACGGGAGAAGGAAACGCGTCAGTCGGAACGCAGGGATGAGCGTGCGCCGGTGATGCAACAGGAAAGGGAAACGCGTCAGCCGGAACGTAGAGATGCCCGTGAACCTGCGGTGCAGCAGGAGAGACAGGAGAAGGAAACGCGTCAACAGGAACGCAAGGTGGTTCGAGAACCCGAAAAACTACAGGGTGTGCCGGACAAAGCGAGCCGTCAGCAGGAGCGTAAGGAAACTCGGGAATCTGCGATTCAACAAGATCAGCAGAAGAAGGAGTCCAGCAAAAAAAGGCGTAGCGATGACGAGGATTCCACTGAGCCGCAAAATAATAAAGGTAGGGGTGCTCGGCGAGAAGTGGATGAGGGGCAAGTTCGTTAAGTGTGTTTGTACTGCATCAACCTGAAAGCAGTTTCCAGGGAGAGGACAATACGAACTTACGTCACCCTTGAAAGTCCATGTTTTTGGGGGAACTCGCCGTTCCTGGCAAGAGAAAAGCAGCTTAACAGACCTTATTCATCATGATAACGGCGGCCAACTGGTCGCTGTTTTTGTTTCGGTGCCGGCTTCTAGCGGAGTGACTCGCTCATGATATCCAGCACGAATTCAGCCGGCTGATTGCTTGCCCCAGAGTTCACGAATTTTTCCTCGCTTTTCTTCTTCGTTACCCTTGCCATCCCTCGTCCTCTTTGCTTGCCCGAACAATGCTATTGTGCAATAATGTTTTGCACAAACATAATATAAATAACAACCCTTCTTTGTTACAACATAAAGCAAGAATTTTCTCGCACTGCAATTGGCTGTCATTAACTTGTTCAAGAGTTATGTTAATCGCAGCCTGCTCAGGCATATACGGCTCAGCCTCCTATCAGCCGATGAACAATATCCGAATCACGTTGCCACTTTACTGACACCCTAATTCATAAAGAACCCATTCCTATGCCCTTAGATTTCAATTCGTACGATACGAAAAATTTTTATGATGAACTGATCCAGCCCTCCGGCGCGCCCCGACCGGGCGCCAGAATTCTTGTCGAGCGTATCGAATCTCTCCAGGATGGTGAGATCATTGCTCGCCAGAAAGCGGCTGAAGCTGCCATGTACAACATGGGCATCACGTTCACCGTTTATGGCAGCGATGAAGGCACTGAAAAGATTTTTCCATTCGATATCGTTCCACGCATTGTAGAAGCCAGCGACTGGCAATATATCGAGCGCGGCCTGAAACAACGGATCCACGCTTTGAATCTGTTCCTGGACGATATCTACCACGAGCAGAAAATTCTCAAGGATAAGGCTATTCCCGAGGATCTTATCCTCTCGGCGAGCTCGTTCCGGCCGCAATGCGTTGGACTCGATGTCCCGCGCGGAATCTGGTGCCATATCACCGGCACTGATCTGGTTCGGGACAGTGATGGACAACATTACGTACTGGAGGACAATCTGCGCTGTCCGTCTGGTGTCTCTTACGTGCTGGAAAACCGGCAGGTGCTCAAGCGTACCTTGCCGGTCGCATTCGACGCTTCGCGGGTTCGAGCGGTGGACGATTATCCCGCCAGATTGCTCGAAACGCTCCAGTACCTCGCACCTGATCATTTATCATCCCCCACCGTCGTGGTGCTGACGCCGGGCATGTACAACTCGGCCTATTTCGAGCACTCGTTTCTTGCGCAACAAATGGGTGTGGAACTGGTTGAAGGTAGCGATCTGGTGGTCATGGACGGTTTTGTCCACATGCGCACCACGCAGGGTTTTCAGCGTGTGGATGTGATTTATCGCAGGATGGATGATGATTTTATTGACCCGAAAGCATTCCGTGTCGACTCTATGCTGGGGGTTCCTGGCCTGATGGAGGTTTATCGAAACGGAAGGGTAGCCCTTGCCAATGCACCCGGCACCGGCATTGCAGACGACAAGGCGGTGTATGCCTATCTGCCTCAGATCGTCAAATATTATCTGGGTGAAGACATGATATTGCCCAACGTGCTCACCCATATCTGCGCAGACAAAAAAGAGCGCGAGTACGTACTGGCCAATCTCGACAAACTGGTGGTCAAGGCCACCAACGAATCCGGCGGCTACGGCATGCTGGTGGGACCTCACTCAACGAAAGCGCAGCAAGCTGAATTTGCCGATCTCATCCGCAAGAATCCACGCAATTACATCGCGCAACCGACCTTGTCACTCTCGCGAGCGCCGGTTTTGATGGGAGATCATTTCGAAGGACGGCACATCGACCTGCGCCCCTATATTCTCTACGGCAAGGATATTTACGTCATGCCCGGCGGCTTGACACGTGTGGCTCTGAAAAAAGGTTCGCTGGTAGTCAATTCGTCTCAGGGTGGGGGTAGTAAAGACACTTGGGTGTTGAGCGAATGAGTACACAAAAAATAAATATCAGAGGGAGTAAATCAGCATGCTGAGTCGTGTCGCCAATTCGATCTACTGGATGAGTCGCTATCTGGAACGCGCAGAGAACGTCGCGCGCTTTATCGACGTCAACCTCAACCTCAGCCTGGATTTGCCCGCAGGGTACGGCGAACAATGGGCACCACTGGTCAACATATCCGGTGATCTTGAGCTGTTTACCAAGCGTTATGGTGAGCCCACGCGAGAGAATGTCTTGCACTTTCTCACCTTCGATCGAGAGAATCCGAATTCCATACTAAGCTGCGTTCGTCATGCCCGTGAGAACGCACGCTCGGTACGAGAAATCATTTCGTCTGAAATGTGGGAACAGGCTAACCGCTTCTACCTGCGGGTCAAGGAAGCTGCCGCGAACAAATCCGCGATCGACAACCCCCACGACTTTTATACTGCCGTAAAAATGGAGAATCACCTGTTCGATGGCATCACCGAGGCCACCATGTCTCATGGAGAAGCCTGGCATTTCCTGCAAGTGGGCGAACTGCTCGAACGTGCCGACAAAACGTCACGTATACTCGACGTAAAATATTTCATCCTGTTGCCGGATGAGCAAGCTATCGGCACTGCCGTAGATAACATCCAATGGTCGGCACTGTTGAAATCAGCTAGCGCACTGGAAATGTACCGCAAGCACTCCAAGCAGATCAACCCGTCCAAGGTGGCAGAATTTCTGCTGCTGAACCGCGATTTTCCACGTTCGGTGCAATCCTGCCTGGCTCGTGCCGCGTACTCGCTGCATGCCATCACCGGATCAAGACAGGATGGCTTTAGTAACTTGACCGAGAAACGACTAGGCAAACTGCTTGCGGATTTGAATTACACTCAGATAGACGAGATAATCGCCGGAGGATTGCACGAGTTTCTCGATGGGCTGCAAACCCGTCTGAATCACATCGATAGTGCAATTTTCGAATGTTATTTTACACTTCGCCCTTTGACTGGCAGCAGTTCCCATCTAACCCAGGAACAATAAAACACCATGACTTTTTGCGCGGCATTTAAAATTGATGAAGGCCTCGTCGGCATTTCAGACACACGCCTTACTTCAGGTGCGGAGCGCACCACGGCCCGCAAAGTAACCATACACCAGCATGGGAAGCACTCCATGTTCCTGATGACGTCCGGACTACGGTCGGTGCGCGACAAGGCGCTGACCTACTTCGAGGAAGTGCTGGAAGAGCAAGACACACACTTTGACAAGCTCTACAAAGCCGTGAACGCTTTTGCAGCGCAGGTACGCCTGGTTGCACTTGAAGACAAGGAAGCACTCAAGGAATGCGGGCTGGATTTCAACCTGTTCTCGATTATCGGAGGGCAGTTGGAGAAAGACAAGGAGCACAAGCTCTACATGCTCTATCCGCAGGGAAACTGGGTGGAGGTAGGAAAAGGATCCCCTTACTTTCTGATCGGCGAATCGAGTTACGGGAAGCCGATCATCGATCGGGTTCTGCGCTATGAATCTTCAATGGATATGGCCATCAAGCTGGCCTATCTTGCCTTCGACTCGACGCGGATCAGTGCGGTCGATGTGGATTTTCCCATAGATGTTGTGCTGTACAAGCGTGATTCCTACGAAATAGTCCAGCATCGATTTGAGCGCGAGGATCTTCAGCATTTACCCGAATTGTGGCAGGAAAACCTGCGTAAATTGGTGGAGGAGATGCCTGACGAATGGGTGGATGTTGCGCTCTCCAAGCTGTCGCCCAAATAAGCCCTCAAACTTATGCTGTTGAAAATCATCCACCGCACCCGGTACCACTACAGCCAACCGGTATTTCTGGAACCCTTTACAGTCAGACTGCGGCCTCGCTCAGATGCCAATCAGACCGTGCGCAGCTACAACATCGATTTCACCCCGATCCCCAGCGGAGTCTCCCACTGCATCGGGCTCGATGGCAATCACAATGAAACAATCTGGTTCGGCGGCTTGCACGAGAATCTGTTGATTGAAGTCCATACAGTGGTGGAAACCCACCATGTAGATCCATTTAACTTTCTGGTCACCGACCCGGCCGCTCTCAGTTTGCCTGTCAAGTATCAGCCCAATCTGGAGACTGCACTCGCCCATTACCTGCGACACAATAATACCTCTCCGCAGGTGGATGCATTTGCACAGGAAATCATGCAGGCGGCGAAGTACGAGACCATTAAATTCCTGATGCTACTGGCGGAACAGATACCGACACGTTTGAATTACATGCTACGCGAGCATGGCGATTCATGGACGCCGGAAGAAACCATGAAACATGGAGAAGGTGCCTGCCGCGACTTTTCCGTGCTCTTTATTGAGGTATGCCGCATTGCAGGCATCGCGGCTCGTTTTGTCAGTGGCTACTGCATCGGAGATATTGCCTCCAGCAATCATATGCATGCCTGGGCCGAGGTTTATCTGCCAGGTGCAGGGTGGCGCGGATTCGACCCCAGTCGCGGCGTGACCACTTCAGATGATCACGTCGCGGTGGCTGCCAGCCATAACCCCCAGGATGCTTCACCAACTTCCGGAAATTACCGGGGGCAGGCGACATCTTCCATGGAGGCCGACATATCGATCCGCCTCATGAATTCAGTGGAGCCAAGTTAACTTCTGAAAGCTGCGTGCAGCTAGCGAGGTGACTCGCTCATGATGTCCAGCACTGAAGTCAACCCCTTAAGCAAACCTTCCAGAACCGGCGCCGGCACTTCCCGCAGTGCGCTGCGCAGCCGGCCCTGCATTGGGCCGGGTATGCTCTTGGCCAGTTCCAGGCCGGGGTCGGTTAGATAGAGGCGCACCACGCGGCTATCCGTGTCGTTCCGCTCCCTGCGCACCAATCCACGCGACTCGAGCTTGTCGAGCAGATTGCTGGCGGTGGAGGGATGGATGTGCTGCGCCTCGGCCAGTTTAGTGACGCGTAAGCCGGGTTGTGCGGAGATTTGCCACAGAGCCCAAAGCTGGGAACCGCTCAGGCCGTGGCTGCCTTCGATGTTCTGCATGCCAGCCTGAACCGTGCGCACTAGTTGCAATAGCTTGCTGAAGGCTTCCTCGGCAGATGCCATATCCGGCCCGAATTCAGCCGGCTGACTGCTGGCAACGAGATTATCGGACTCGCCTTCGATATTCTTCTTCGTTCCTTTTGTCACTGCTCGCCTTCCTTGCCCGAATAATGCTTTTGTGCAATAATGTTTTGCATAAAACATAATATCAAGAGCAACACAGTTTTGCCATAACTTCATGATAATAATTTTCTCGCACTACAATTAAGAATGACCTAACAACCCGCCATGGAGCACCTGCTTTCGTTCGCCCGCTACGGCCAACACATTCGCCAGCAGGCATAAACCACAACCCAGGAGGTTCTCAGATGGAAGAAATTGCTACCCGGAATAAAAACAGCCAGCACGTCAGTTCCAGCTCGCTCACCGAGCACGACGTATTCCTTTTCAAGGAAGGAACTCATGCCCGTCTTTCCGAAAAACTGGGAGCCCATCTCATTACTAGAGATGGACAAAATGGCACGCACTTCGCGGTGTGGGCGCCAAATGCCGTGACTGTATCGGTCTTTGGCGATTTCAATGGCTGGGACAAGGTTTCCCATCCTCTGGCCGCGCGAACGGATGGTTCCGGCATATGGGAAAGCTTTGTGCCGGGCATGGTCAGCGGAGATTGCTACAAATATCACATCACTTCGCGTGATCATAACTATCAGGTCGACAAGGCCGACCCTTACGCTATGTTCAGTGAAGTTCCGCCACTCACCGGTTCTCGTGTCTGGGATATGACTTATACCTGGAATGACGAGGAATGGATGTCGCGGCGACGGGCGGCCAACGCGCTCGATGCGCCAATGTCGATCTACGAAGTGCATCTGGGATCGTGGCGACGGGTGCCCGAGGAGGATAATCGCTCCCTCAGCTACCGGGAAATCGCGCCGTTACTGGTGGATCATATGCGCGAAACGGGCTTTACTCACGTCGAACTGCTGCCGGTCACCGAGCATCCGTTTTTTGGCTCCTGGGGTTACCAGACCACCGGCTATTTTTCCCCGACCTCGCGCCAGGGCACGCCACAGGACTTGATGTTCCTGATCGACCACCTGCACCAGGCGGGTATCGGCGTGATACTCGACTGGGTGCCCTCGCACTTTCCCAGCGACGAGCATGGCCTCTCCTATTTCGACGGCACCCACCTGTTCGAGCATGCCGATCCGCGTCAGGGCTTCCATCCCGAATGGAAAAGCGCCATCTTCAACTATGGCCGCAACGAAGTAAGCGCCTTCCTGATGTCCAGCGCCCTGTTCTGGCTCGACAAGTACCATATCGATGGTATCCGCGTCGACGGCGTCGCCTCGATGCTTTACCTCGATTACGGACGCAATGAGGGTGAGTGGATCCCCAATGCCCATGGCGGGCGCGAAAACCTCGCGGCCATGCAATTCCTCCGCGGCCTCAACGAGGCGGTGTATCGCGATCACCCGGACACCCTCACCATCGCCGAGGAATCCACCGCCTGGCCGATGGTATCGCGCCCAACCTACATGGGCGGCCTGGGCTTCGGCATGAAGTGGAACATGGGCTGGATGCACGACACGCTGAAGTACTACCAGCAGGACCCGGTGTTCCGCAAGTATCACCACGAAAAGCTCACCTTCAGCATCTGGTATGCCTTCACCGAAAATTTCGTCCTGCCGATGTCGCACGACGAGGTCGTGTACGGCAAGGGATCGATGATCGGCAAGATGCCGGGCGACGAATGGCAGCAATTCGCCAACCTGCGCCTGCTCTACGGCCACATGTGGGGCCATCCCGGCAAGAAGTTGCTGTTCATGGGCGGGGAGTTCGGCCAGAAACGAGAATGGCAACACGAAGAAAGCCTGGAATGGCATGTCCTGCAATACCCGCTGCATTCCGGCCTGCAACGCTGGATGGGCGACCTCAACCGCTGCTACAGATCCGAGCCAGCGCTCTACGAGAAAGACTTTTCGGGTGATGGTTTCAGCTGGGTGGACTTCCACGACTGGGAAGAAAGCGTGATCAGTTTCCTGCGCCATGGCCGCAATCCCGAAGACAGCGTGCTGGTGGTCTGTAATTTCACGCCGGTGGCGCGACAAAACTACATCGTCGGCGTGCCGCGCGGCGGCTACTGGCAGGAAATCCTCAACAGCGACGCTGAAATCTACGGTGGCAGTGGCGTCGGCAATCTGGGCGGCGTTGAGGCCTCGCCGGTGGCGGCGCAAGGCCACTATCACTCCCTCTCGCTGGCCCTGCCGCCGCTGGGCGTGGTGTATCTGAAACAGGCAACCGGAAATAGAGGAGCAGCATGAAGAAATCCACCCTTCCCCAAGCCAGCCGCTCCCGCGCCATGATCGAGCGGGTCAGCCCCGAAATCGACGCAGGCCGTTTCCCCATCAAGCGCGTTGTCGGCGAGGAAGTGATGGTCGAGGCGGATGTCTTCGGCGATGGTCATGACCAATTGCGCTGCCTGCTGCTGCATCGACCGGCCGGCACCAAAGCCTGGGAAGAAGTGCCCATGACGGCCAGCGGCAACGACCGCTGGCAGGCCAGCTTCCATGTCGCCGCCCTGGGCCGGCACGAATACACCGTCGTCGCCTGGGTGGATCGCTTCCTGACCTGGCGCCACGACCTCTCCCGGCGTAATGAGGCCGACGACATCGCCATCGCCCTGCGGATCGGCACCTTGCTGGTAGATGCCGCAGCGGCTCGCGCCGAGGGTGATGATCGTCGCCGCCTCAAGGAGGCCGCCGCCGAGTTGGGCGCTGCCGCGCCCGAAGCCGGTCAGGCCATGGCACAAAGCGAAAGCCTGGCCGCTCTGATGGCCGCGCATGGCGAGCGGTTGTTCGTCAGCGAATACGACCACGTGCTGGAAGTGGTGGTCGATACCGTGCGCTCACGCTTCTCAGCCTGGTACGAGCTTTTCCCCCGCTCCTGCGGCGAAAACGGTGCTCACGGCACTTTCGCCGATGTCATCGCGCGGCTGCCGGAAATCGCCGACATGGGCTTCGACGTGCTCTACCTGCCGCCCATTCACCCGATCGGCCGGACTTTCCGCAAGGGCCCCAACAACAGCCTTACGGCTGCCCCGAATGATCCCGGCAGCCCTTGGGCCATCGGCGCCGCCGAGGGCGGCCATCGCGACATCCACCCCGAACTGGGCAGCGCGGCGGATTTCCGCCGCCTGGTCACCGAGGCCCGTGCCCGTGGCTTGGAAGTCGCCATGGACATCGCTTTCCAGTGCGCGCCGGATCACCCCTACGTGACCGAGCATCCCGAGTGGTTCCGCCACCGCCCGGACGGCAGCATCCAGTACGCAGAAAATCCGCCCAAGAAGTACCAGGATATCTATCCCTTCGATTTCGAGTGCGAGGACAGCGATGCGCTGTGGCACGAACTGAAAGGCGTGGTGGACCACTGGATCGGCGAGGGCGTAACCATCTTCCGCATCGACAATCCGCACACAAAACCCTTCCCCTTCTGGGAATGGCTGATCGGCGGCGTCAAGACCGAACACCCGGAAGTCATCTTCCTCGCCGAGGCTTTCACCCGGCCGAGGATCATGCACCGTCTGGCGAAACTCGGCTTCACCCAGTCCTATACCTACTTCACCTGGCGCAATACACAGCAGGAACTGACAGCGTACTTCACCGAGCTTGCCCGCCACCACTCCCGCGAATATTTCCGCCCCAACCTGTGGCCCAATACCCCGGACATCCTGCCTGAATTCCTGCAGTACGGCGGTCGGCCTGCCTTCCTGCTGCGGGTGGCGCTGGCCGCAACCCTGGGTGCCAATTACGGCATTTACGGCCCGGCCTACGAGCTGATGGAACATGAGGCACTCAAGCCGGGCGGCGAGGAATACCTGGATTCCGAGAAATTTCAGTTGCGCCAGCGCGATCTCCAGAGGCCGGATAGCCTGCGTGATTACATTACTCGCCTCAATCGCGTCCGCCGTGAAAACCCCGCCCTGCAGTCGGACTGGAGCCTGAGCTTCCACGCGATCGACAATCCCCTGATGCTCTGCTACAGCAAGACCGCCGGCGACGATACCCTGGTCATGGTCGCCAACCTCGATCCGCACAATGTTCAGGCTGGCTGGATCGAGTTACCCCTGACCGAGCTGGGTGTGCCCGACGATGCGCCCTTCCAGGCACACGATCTGCTTTCCGGTGCCCGCTTCCTGTGGCAGGGGGCGCGCAACTTCGTCCGTCTCGATCCGCAGTCCTCGCCGGTGCACATCCTGCGCCTGCGCCGCCGTCTGCGCAGTGAACGCGACTTCGACTATTTCCTTTAAACAGGCGACACGATGAGTAAGACCAATAACAAGAATCACGACACACCCCCCCCAGTCGCATTAAATTGGGGGAACGACCCGCTCTGGTACAAGGATGCGGTCATCTATGAACTGCACATCAAAGCCTATGCGGATGGCAACGGTGATGGCATAGGCGATTTCAAGGGCCTGACCGAGCGGCTCGACCACGTCCAGTCGCTCGGCGTCAATACGATCTGGCTGTTGCCGTTTTACCCTTCGCCGCAACGCGACGACGGCTATGACGTATCCGATTATGAAAACGTACACCCCTCTTACGGCACGCTGGATGACTTCCGTGCGTTTGTCATTGAGGCGCACCAGCGCAATCTGCGCGTCATCACCGAACTGGTGGTCAACCACACCTCCGACCAGCATCCCTGGTTTCAAGCTGCGCGCAAGGCACCCAAAGATTCGCCCGAGCGCAACTTCTACGTGTGGAGCGACGATCCGAATAAATATGCAGGCACGCGTATCATTTTTACCGACTCAGAGAAGTCCAACTGGACTTGGGACGAGGTCGCACAACAGTATTTCTGGCACCGCTTTTTCAGCCACCAGCCCGACCTGAATTTTGACAATCCGGAGGTGCTTCAGGCGGTAATGAACACCATGGAGTTCTGGCTGGAAATGGGCGTGGATGGCTTTCGTCTCGACGCGATCCCCTACCTGATCGAGCGCGATGGCACCAGTAACGAAAATCTGCGCGAGACCCACGATGTCATCAGGGAGATCCGCCGCCGCCTGGAAGCGAAATATCCAGGTCGTCTGTTGCTGGCCGAGGCCAACATGTGGCCCGAAGACGTGCACGAGTATTTCGGCGACGGTGACGAATGCCAGATGGCCTACCACTTTCCCCTGATGCCGCGCCTGTATATGGCCATCGCCCAGGAAGATCGCCATCCGGTGGTGGAGATCCTCGCCCAGACACCGGACATTCCACCGAACTGCCAGTGGGCGGTATTCCTGCGCAACCACGACGAATTGACCCTGGAAATGGTGACCAACAAGGAACGCGACTACATGTACAGCATGTATGCCGCGGAATCACGCGCACGGATCAATATCGGCATTCGCCGTCGTCTCGCTCCGTTGCTCGAAAACAATCCTGATCGCATCAAGCTGATGAACGGCCTGCTGCTGTCCATGCTGGGCACCCCGGTGCTGTATTACGGCGACGAGATCGGCATGGGAGACAACATTTTTCTGGGTGACCGGGATGGCGTGCGCACCCCGATGCAGTGGAGCAGTGATCGCAATGGCGGCTTCTCGCGCGCCGACCCGCAACGCCTGTACCTGCCTCCGATACAGGATCCGATCTATGGCTTTGAGGCCGTCAATGTCGAATCGCAGTCGCGCGAACCCTCATCATTGCTGTCCTGGACTCGTCACTTGCTGGCGGTTCGTAACACCACCCAAGCCTTCGGGCGCGGCAGCGTGACCATGATGCATCCGGGCAATCGCAAGATTCTGGCGTATTTGCGTGAGTACGAGGGAGAAGTCATCCTTTGCGTCAGCAACGTCAGTCGCGTCGCCCAATCGGTGGAGCTGGATCTCAGCGCTTACGAGGGACGCGTTCCGGTAGAAATGATGGGACGAAGCGCATTCCCTCCCATCGGCAAAGATCCCTATTTTCTGACCCTGATGGCCTACGGCTTTTTCTGGTTCCGGCTATCGACCGATGCCGAACCGCCTGGCTGGCATCTCGACCGCACACCCGTAGAAGACCTGGCGGTGCTGGTGCTGTTCGATGGATGGAACAGTTTCTTTCGTAACCGTGTCGTGCCTTGGCGCATCGCCATGGCCGAAAAGACGAAAACCCAGTTCGAGCGTGACATATTGCCGCGCTTCCTGCTGCGTCAACGTTGGTACGCGGCCAAAACCGAGCCTCTGGAAAAGGCCACCATCGCTGAACACGTCATGCTCCAGGCGGGAGATACACAATGGCTGCTGGCATTGATTGACATCCACGGGGCTGCCAAACCTGCGCGCTATTTCGTGCCACTGGCCCTGGTGTTTGAGGAATCTGACGAACAATCTCAGCGTGTCCTGGCATCGGTAGCCATCGCCAAGGTGCGTCAGCAGGCCAATACCGGCTTGCTGACCGATGCAATGGCCGACGAACAATTCTGCCGCACCATGGTCGCGTCTATCGGCGTGAGCCGCGAGCTGAAGGCTGAGGGCGGCACACTGAGATTCTTGCCCAGTGACGCTTTCGCCAAGATCGTCGGTGACACGCTACAGGGCGCTACACCACTGCAGCGCCTGACCGCGAGCAGCAACTCTATCAGCCTGCTCTGTGACCGGTTGTTTCTCAAAGCTTACCGGCACCTGCATGCCGGCATCAGCCCGGAACTGGAGATGGGGCGATTCCTGACTGATGTCGTCGGCTTCGAGCACTGCGTGCCGGTCGCTGGGAGCATTGAATTCCACGCTACTAACGGTGCGATTTATACCATGGCGCTACTGCAGGCCCAGGTAACGAATCAGGGCGATGCGTGGAGTCATACGGTCGGCCAACTGGCCCGTCTGCTGGAATCGTACGGAAATATTGACGAGGAAATACACGACGAAATCGGTCCGATGGTCGAACGCATGCAGGTTCTGGCGCGCCGCATCGCTGAACTGCACATCGCACTGGCTCGCCGCACTGGAGACCCGGCATTCGATCCCGAACCGGTCCAGTCCGTTGATCTCAAGAACTGGATCGCCACTGTGGAGGATGAGTGCCGCAGCACGCTTGAACTGTTGTCTCAACGTCACGGGGCCTGGGAAAAACCCCTGGCCGAATTGGCGGAGCAGGTAGCTGAGGCGGCCCCCGCACTCATAGCGCGCATCAACCGGGACTTGCTCTCGACCCCCGCCGGAGTGAAGACGCGCCTGCATGGCGATCTGCATCTCGGTCAGGTGCTGATCTGCCTCGATGATTTTCTGCTCATCGATTTCGAGGGCGAGCCGCAGCGCACGCTTGAAGAGCGTCGTGCCAAGCACAGTGCATTGCGTGACGTCGCAGGCATGCTGCGTTCGTTCGACTACGCGCGTCATGCCGCTTTGCAGCAAAGCGCCACAGTCGGATCCGATCCTGACCGCCTGGCACGCGTTGCGCGACTCTGGGAGCAAAGCATGCGCAAAGGCTTCCTCCAGATCTACGGGCAAGTCGCGGTGGAGGGCGAACTGTACGCCAGTGTCACGGAATTTGAGGCGGCGGCAAAGCTTCTTGATCTGTTTGAGCTGGAGAAGGCATTGTACGAACTACGTTACGAAATGGATAACCGACCTGACTGGATCGGCGTTCCATTAGCGGGAATTGCCGGACTGGCCGGTGTTTCAGAATAAACCGATGGAGAACTACTATGGATAACATTAGCGTCTTGTTGGAACCTGTGCACGCGTTCTTGAATCAAATCGGCGCTTTTATGCCGCGATTGATGATCGCCCTGGGCGTACTTCTCGTGGGTTGGCTCATCGCCAAGGCGCTTCGTTACAGCCTCGTCAAGGCGCTGCGTGCGCTCAACTTCAACGTTCTCACCGAGCGCGCCGGGGTCGACGGCTTTCTGCAGCAGAGCGGCACAGAAAAGGACACGACCGAGTTGGTCGGCTGGATCGTCTATGCGACCGCGCTACTTGTGTCCCTGATCATTGCCTTCAACAGTCTCGGACTGATGCAGGTGACAGACCTGCTCAGCAAGTTACTGCTGTTCGTACCGAAAATCCTGGTGGCGTTGCTGATCATCGTTTTCGGCAGCTATTTTGCACGCTTTGTCGGCACGTCCGTTCAGAACTATTGTCGCGGCGCCGACATTAGCGACGGTGACCTGCTCGGGCGCGTTGCGCGCTACGCGGTTCTGGTTTTTGTCTTGTTGCTGGCGATGGATAATGTGGAAATCAGCGGTGGCCTGATCCAGCAAACTTTCCTGATCATCCTGGCAGGCTTTGTGTTCGCTGGTGCGCTGGCATTCGGCCTGGGCGGCCGAGATTATGCAGCAGCGCTCCTTGAACGCTGGTTCCCGCGTGACCGCTCCGACCGCACCCCCTGAGTCCGAGCATCGTAACGCTGAGGGAGATTTTTTTAAACAGAGAGCACGATGAACAAGACCAACAATAATAATCACGCTGCCATTTCCGCGAACGATCCAGAGTGGGAAAACGATCCCCTCTGGTACAAGGACGCCATCATTTACGAGCTGCACGTGAAGGCGTTTTGCGACAGCAATGGCGACGGCATCGGCGATTTCCAGGGGTTGACCGAAAAACTCGACTACCTCCAGGATCTCGGCATCAACACCTTATGGCTGCTGCCGTTCTATCCTTCGCCATTCAAGGACGACGGCTACGATATCTCCGACTATCGCAACGTCCATCCGGACTACGGCACCCGTGCCGACGTTCGCAACTTCATCCGCGAAGCTCACCGGCGCGGCCTGAAAATCATCACCGAACTGGTCATCAACCACACCTCCGACCAGCATCCCTGGTTCCAGGCAGCGCGCCGCGCGCCGGCCGGGTCAAAGAAACGCGACTTCTACGTCTGGTCGGACACCGACAAGAAGTTTCCCGAGACGCGCATCATCTTCACCGACTCAGAAAAATCCAACTGGGCCTGGGACGAAGTGGCCGGCGCCTACTACTGGCATCGTTTCTTCTCGCACCAGCCCGATCTGAACCACAATAACCCGGAGGTGGTGAAGGCGGTGATCCGCATCATGCGCTTCTGGCTCGACCTTGGCGTCGACGGCCTGCGCCTGGACGCCATTCCCTACCTGTGCGTACGCGAGGGCACCAGCAACGAGAACCTGCCCGAAACCCACGCCGTAATCAAACAGATGCGCGCGGTCATCGACGCCCACTACCAGAACCGCATGCTGCTGGCCGAGGCCAACCAGTGGCCCGAGGACGTGCGCGAGTACTTCGGCAACGGCGACGAATGCCACATGACCTACAATTTCCCGGTCATGCCGCGCATTTTCATGGCCGTAGCCCAGGAAGACCGCCATCCCGTTGTCGAGATCATGCATCAGACGCCGGACATCCCCGCCAACTGCCAGTGGGCCATCTTCCTGCGCAACCACGATGAGTTGACCCTGGAGATGGTCACCAAGCGCGAGCGCGACTACATGTACCAGATGTACGCCGCTGACCCGCGCATGCGCGTCAACGTCGGCATTCGCCGCCGCCTGGCGCCGCTGATGGAAAACAACACCGACAAGATCGAGCTAGTGAATTTTCTCCTCATGACCCTGCCTGGCTCGCCCATCCTTTATTACGGCGACGAGATCGGCATGGGCGACAACATCTATCTTGGCGACCGCAATGGCGTGCGCACGCCCATGCAGTGGAGCCCGGACCGCAACGCCGGCTTTTCCAAGGCCGACCCCCAGCGGCTCTACCTGCCACCCAACATGGACCCGATCTACGGTTACGAGGCCATCAACGTCGAAGCCCAGGCGCGCAATCCTTCCTCTCTGCTGCACTGGATCAAGCGCCTTATCGCCGTGCGCAAGAACTACAAAGCCTTCGGCCGCGGCAGCATCACCTTCCTGGAACCCGGCAACCGCAAGATCCTCGCCTATGTGCGCGAGTGGGAGAACGAGACCCTGCTGTGCGTGGTGAATCTCTCGCGCACCGCCCAGCCAGTGGAACTGGATCTCTCCGCCTTCAAGGGCCGGGTGCCGGTGGAATTGCTCGGGCGCACCGCCTTTCCGCCCATCGGCGACCTGCCCTATCTGCTGACCCTCAAGGGTTACGGCACCTACGGGTTCCGCCTCGCTACCGACGCCGAGGTCCCCTACTGGCACGAGGAGCGCCTGGCACGTCCCGAGTTGCCGGTGCTGGTGCTCACCGAGGGCTGGCTCACTTTCTCGAAAAGCCAGGCCGGCACCGTTCGCGGCGCCATCGCGGCCGCAACCCAGGAACAACTTCAGCACAAGGTACTGGCTCCCTACATCGCCAACAAGCGCTGGTTCGCTGCCAAGGGCCGCCGCATCGACCGCATCGAGATCCTGGAGCAGGGTGAGTGGAACACCGCTCAGGGCAGCTGGCTGCTCACCATCATCGAGGTGTATTGCGCCGGCCTGCCACCCCAGCACTATTTCCTGCCCCTGGCTATCTGCTGGGAGGAAGAGGCTGGCGAAGAAAAACTCCAGACGCTGGCACCATGGACGCTGGCAAAGGTGCGGCAAAAGGAACACATCGGCGTGCTCTACGGCGCCTTCGGCGACGACCGGTTCTGTCGCGAACTGGTTAAAGGCATAGGTCAAAATATCGATCTCCCGCTAGGCAAGGGACAAGTCGAATTTCGCGCCGGCAGCGCGTTTGGCGAACTGGCTGACGGGATCGAGGCGCCGGTGCGCCAGCCGGCGCTGGAACAGAGCAACACGGCGGTCTATTTCGGCAACAAGCTCTTCCTCAAATGTTACCGTCGCCTGCAACTCGGCACCAACCCGGAGGTGGAAGTCGGTCGCTTCCTTACCGAGAAATCGCCCTTCCCGCACATCGTGCCCGTTGGTGGTGCGGTGGAATTCCGCCGCGCCGATGGCCAGACGATGACGCTGGCGCTGCTCCAGGCCTATGTTGAGAACCAGGGCATGGGCTGGAACTTCGCGGTGGATTACCTGGAACGATTTCTGGCCGGGCAGTTGGCCGAGCCAGCACCCCATTCGACTGAATCCACAGAGAGCCCCCACGGCTACTGCCTCGCCCTGATGGACGTGCTCGGCCGCCGCACCGCCGAACTGCACCGGGCTTTCTGCCATTCCACCGGCGACCCCGATTTCGAACCCGAACCGATCACGCCGAAAGATCTCGCCGCCTGGTCGACCCGGGCACACGCAGAAGCTGTCGCCACGTTCGACGGACTGGAGAATCGCCGCGACGGCCTGTCGGGCGAATTGCACTCGGCCTGCGACCGCCTGCTGTCGCTGAGGCTCGCGCTGCTCGATCGAATTTCCCCGCAGGCCCTCGCGGGCATTTCCGCCGCCAAGATGCGCTACCATGGCGACTATCACCTCGGGCAGGTACTGCTGGTGGAAAACGACTTCATCATTACCGACTTCGAGGGAGAACCGGCCCGGACTCTGGATGAGCGGCGCCAGAAGCATTCACCGCTGCGCGATGTCGCCGGCATGCTGCGCTCCTTCAGCTACGTCTCGGCGATGGCGACCAATCGCGCCACCACTGAGCGCCCCGCCGACCGGCACCGTCTCGGCCCCCTGGTGCAAGCCTGGGAGAAAGAGGCGAGCGAGGCCTTCCTCAAGGGCTACCGCGATGCCATTCAGGGCTGCCCGTCCTGGCCGGCAGCCCCCGGCGCGGCGGAGCGGCTGATCGAGTTTTTCGTCATCGAAAAAGCCCTCTACGAGTTGCGCTACGAAATGGACAACCGGCCCGACTGGCTGCCCATCCCGCTTTTCAGCCTGCTTAGAACACTAGTCCACAAAGAAGGAGAAATATCATGAAAGTGCTCGCCATGGTTCTGGCCGGAGGCCAGGGTTCCCGACTCCATCCCCTCACGGCGGAACGATCCAAGCCGGCCGTGCCCTTCGGCAGCCGCTACCGCATCGCCGATTTCGTCCTCAGCAACATGATGAATTCAAATATACGCGGCGTCTACCTGCTGGTGCAGTACAAGTCACAGTCGCTGATCGAGCACGTAAACAAGGCATGGGGATATGCCAACTCCTGCCCCGGACAGTTCATCACCGTGGTGCCGCCGCAGATGCGCGAAGGGCCGGAATGGTTCCAAGGCACGTCCGACGCCGTGTTTCAGAACATCAATCTGATCAAGCACCATGCGCCCGACATGGTCGCAGTGTTTGGCGCCGATCACATCTATCGCATGGATGTGCGGCAGATGATCGACTTCCACCAACAGAAATCGGCCCATGTGTCGGTAGCGGCGCTGCCCGTGCCGCTGGCTGAAGCGTCGGCCTTCGGCATCATCGACGCCGACGCACAGGGCCAGATCAAGGGTTTTCTGGAAAAGCCGAAAAATCCACCGCCCATCCCCTCTGATCCAAGCCGTGCCTACGGCTCCATGGGCAATTACCTGTTCAACACCGATGTCCTGCTGAAAGCTTTGTACGAAGCCAAGGAAAGAGGCGAGCACGATTTTGGCGGCAATATTCTGCCGCGCCTGATCCACAGCCACCGGGTGTTTGCCTACAACTTCGCCGACAATCGCATCCCCGGCACCTCCAGCTACGAGGAGCAGCCCTATTGGCGCGATGTCGGCACCATCGATGCATTTTATGCCGCACACCAGGACGTGCTGGGCGAGCATCCGCGATTCGATCTCTTCAACCCGCAATGGTTCGTCAATTCCAGCAATTACCAGGGGCCGGCGCCCCGCATCGTCTCGGGTGAGATCATTAACAGCGCCATCGGCGCCGGTTCCATGGTGAAGGGTGCGCGCATCCACAACTCCGTCCTGCGCCGCGAGGTGATTGTGGAAGAGGATGTCGAGATCGAGGACTGCGTGATCATGGACTACAGTATCATCCGCCGCGGCTCGCGTCTCAAGCGCGTCATCGTCGACCGTTATAACGACATCGCGCCGAACAGCCGGATCGGTTTTGATGCGGCGGCGGACGGCGCCCGCTATACCGTCAGCGAGGGTGGTGTGGTGGTGGTTCCCAAGGGTCTGGACATACCAGACGTAACCCGTTACCAAATCTAGGATATCTGTTATGAGTCTACCCATCAGCGCCATCTGGCCCGGCGCCCCTTTCCCACGCGGCGCCACCTGGGATGGCGAGGGGGTCAACTTCGCCATCTTTTCCGAGAACGCGACACGCGTCGAACTGTGTTTGTTCAACCCCACCGGACGGCGCGAGATTCAGCGTATCGAGCTGCGCGAGCGGACCGACCTGATCTGGCATTGCTACCTGCCGGAGGCGCGCCCAGGAATGCTCTACGGCTACCGCATTCACGGCCCCTACGACCCGGCGAACGGTCACCGCTTCAACCCCAACAAACTGCTGATCGAGCCTTACGCCAAGGACCTCTTCGGCCAGTTGCGCTGGAGCGATGCGCACTTCGGCTACAAGATCGGGCACCGCCGCGAGGACCTGTCCTTCGACCGCCGCGACAACGCCGCCGACATGCCCAAGTGCCGCGTTATCGATCCAGCCTTCACCTGGGGCGAGGACAAGTCTCCGAACATCCCCTGGTCCGACATGGTGGTGTACGAACTGCACGTGCGCGGCTTAACCAAGAACCACCCCGACATTCCTCCGCCCCTGCGCGGCACCTATGCCGGCTTGGCGACGGCGCCGGTCATCAACCATCTCAAGCGCCTGGGGATTACCTCGGTGGAGCTGATGCCAGTGCACGCCTTTCTCGACGACCGCCATCTTCTCGAGCGGGGGCTTTCCAACCACTGGGGCTACAACACCATCGGTTTCTTTGCCCCCGATCATCGTTACAGTTCCAGCGGCGTGGTGAGTGAGTTCAAGACTATGGTCAAGACCCTGCACTCGAACGGGATAGAGGTCATCCTTGACGTGGTCTACAATCACACGGCCGAGGGCAACCACCTCGGACCGACGCTCTCCTTCAGGGGCGTCGACAACGCCTACTACTACCGACTGGTCGGCGACGATCCGCGCTACTGCATGGATTACACGGGCTGCGGCAACACCCTCAACCTGCAGCAGCCGCGCGCACTTCAGCTGATCATGGACTCGCTGCGCTACTGGGTACTGGAGATGCACGTCGACGGCTTCCGCTTCGATCTGGCCTCGGCCCTGGCGCGCGAACTGCACGAAGTCAACCGCCTCGGCGCCTTCTTCGATATCCTGCTCCAGGACCCGATACTGTCACAGGTCAAGCTCATCGCCGAACCCTGGGATCTGGGTGAGGGCGGCTACCAGGTGGGCAACTTTCCGGCGGGCTGGGGCGAGTGGAACGACCGCTACCGTGACAACATGCGCTCCTACTGGAAGGGCGATGGCGGCCTGATCGGCGATTTTGCGCAACGTCTCACCGGCTCCAGCGATTTCTACGATCACAGCGGTCGCAAGCCCTACGCCAGCGTGAATTTCGTCACCGCCCACGACGGTTTCACCCTGCACGACGTGGTGAGTTACCACGACAAGCACAACGAGGCCAACGGCGAGGACAACCGCGATGGCACCGACAACAACAACACCTGGAACTGCGGCGCCGAAGGTCCTACCGAAGATGCCAACATCAACGCCCTGCGCGCGCAGCAGAAGCGCAACCTGCTGGCGACGCTGTTCTTCTCCCAGGGTGTACCGATGCTGGTTGCCGGCGATGAGATGGGCCGCACCCAGCACGGCAACAACAATGCCTACTGCCAGGACAACGAGATCAGCTGGGTGAACTGGAATCTTTCCACGGACGACCAGGAATTCCTTGCCTTCGTGCAACGCGTCATCGCTCTGCGACGCGAACACCCGGTATTCCACCGTCGCAACTTCTTCCAGGGCCGCGCCATCCACGGCTCTGGCACCAAGGACATTCACTGGTTCAAGCCCGACGGCAGCGAGATGAACGACGAAGAGTGGGCTCACGATTTCGCGCGCTGTCTCGGCGTCTTTCTGGGCGGCGAAAGCATGCAGGAGCAGGACCGGCGCGGTCAACCCATACGCGACGATAATTTCCTGCTGCTTTTCAACAGCCACCACGAAAACATACCCTTCAGCCTGCCCGTACTATGTGAAGGCGGCGTGTGGCAGAGCGTCCTGGACACTCACCTCGCCGGCGGCCTGGAACCTGACGGCCAATTCCAGGATGGAGACACTTACCCCCTCGCAGGCCGCTCGCTCGCCCTCTTGATCCAGCGGAGTTCATCATGAAGCGCCATCACAGCATGCCTTTCGGCGCCCATCTGCTCGACGCCGGCGGCGTTCGCTTCCGCCTCTGGGCGCCCGGCGTCGCGGCCGTCGTGTTGCAACTCGACGAGACGCAGGAACTGCCCATGACGGCCGCGGACTCAGGATGGTTCGAACTGACGGTGCCCACGGCGCATGCCGGCAGCCGTTACAGTTTCAGGCTACCTGACGGATTGCTGGTGCCCGATCCGGCCTCGCGCTACAACCCAGAGGACATTCATGGCCCCTCCGAGGTGGTCGATCCGGCCGCCTTCGACTGGTCTGATGGCGGCTGGCGCGGCCGGCCCTGGGAGGAGGCGGTAATCTACGAACTGCACGTCGGCAGCTTTACGCCGGCGGGCAGCTTCGACGGCGTCATCGAGCGCCTCGACTATCTCGCCGAGCTGGGAGTGACCGCGCTGGAGATCATGCCGGTGTCGGATTTTCCCGGCCGCCGCAACTGGGGCTACGACGGCGTGCTGCCTTTTGCACCCGATGCTGCCTATGGCCGGCCGGAAGACTTCAAGCGTCTGGTCGATGCCGCCCACGAACGCGGTCTGATGGTGCTGCTGGACGTGGTCTACAACCACTTCGGTCCAGAGGGCAACTATCTGCATGCCTACGCCCCGGACTTCTTTAATCCGCACCATAAAACGCCGTGGGGCGCGGCGATCAACTTTGACGGCAAAAATAATCGTGCGGTACGCGACTTCTTCGTCCACAACGTCCTTTACTGGCTGGAGGAATTTCATCTCGACGGTCTGCGTCTGGATGCCATTCACGCCATCTGCGACGACAGTTCGCCGGACATCATCGAGGAACTCGCCGAAGCTTTCAGGTCAGTCCGAGGATGCGGGCGCCACGTCCACATGGTGCTGGAAAACGAGCACAACCAGGCCCGCTACCTGGGCCGCGAAGATACCGGTGTATTACGCCATGCCACGGCGCAGTGGAACGACGACATCCATCATGTATTTCATGTCCTCGCCACGGGTGAAAGCGATGGCTACTATGCCGACTATGCTGCCGAACCGATGCGGCTACTGGGCCGCTGCCTCACCGAGGGTTTCGCCTATCAGGGCGAAGCTTCGGCCTTCGCGCACGGCAAATTGCGCGGCGAACCGAGCAGCCACCTGCCACCTGTGGCGTTCATCAATTTCCTGCAGAACCACGACCAGATCGGCAACCGCGCTTTCGGAGAACGCCTGAGCCAGCTCGCTTCCCCTGTAGTGATGGAAGCCGTCACGGCGGTGCTGCTGCTCGCACCGCAACCGCCGCTGCTGTTCATGGGCGAGGAGTTTGCCACCGCTCAGCCCTTCCTGTTCTTCTGCGACTTCGGCCCTGAACTGGCCCGTGCCGTAACCGAAGGCCGGCGGCGCGAGTTCTCGCGCTTCGCCCGATTCGCCGACCCTGCCGCGCGCGAACGCATTCCCGATCCGAATGCCGAGGCCACCTTCGAGCTCTGTGTGCTTGACTGGAGCGGCCTCGATCGCACACCTCACCGCACCGTGCTCGAACTCCACCGGGCTTTGCTCTCGCTGCGCCGGCAGTGGATAGCTCCGCGTCTGGCCGGCATGGGCAACGGTGATCCGAAAACAACGCTGCTGTCGGCGCGCGCGCTTAACCTGCGCTGGCGTCTCGGTGACGGCAGTCTGCTGATGCTGGATGCCAATTTTGGCGAAGACGTGGTCGAGGCGGCACCCGCCACCGGCTCCTTGATCTTCGCCACAACCAACCTCGACGACACCATGATCAAAGCCGGGCAACTACCACCCTGGTCGGTGGCCTGGCATCTGCAATCTGGAGACCCTTCATGACACGTTCCACCTCAAACACCCCGGATGCGCTGGTGCAACTCGCCGCGCACTGCGGGATCGCCGCCGAGTATATCGACATCTGGGGCACGCGCCATGCGACCTCGGAGCAAACGCTCCGCGCCCTGCTGGCCGCCATGCATTTCCCTGCCGAGGCGGACCCTGCGGTCCTGTTGAGGAATATGGAGGAACAGGAGTGGGGACGGCCTCTGCCTCCGGTCATGGTGTTGCAGGCCGGCTCGGCGCCGGCGGTGCCGCTCTCTCTGTCTGCGAACAGGGCGAGCCGCCCGCATCGCTGGATACTGACAGCGGAGGACGGCGTGCAGACGACAGGCGAGTTTCTGCCAGCCGAATTGCCTCGACTGGGTGAGCAACGTCTGGGCCGCACAAATTTCCTGCGCGGTGAACTGAGCCTGCCGCCGCTGGTAACGCCTGGCTACTACCGTCTTGAAGTCGAACAACCGGGACGCGAAGTACAAGATCAAGCAGCGATGACGCTCATCGTCACACCTTCGAGCTGTTACCAGCCTGAAGCCATACAAGGGGAAGGCCGCGTCTGGGGCCCGACGGTACAGCTCTATGGCCTGCGCTCGCGGCGCAACTGGGGAATCGGAGATTTTAGCGACCTGCGCGCCCTGGTCGATCTGTCGGCAGAAGCAGGGGGCGGCGTAATCGGGGTCAACCCCCTGCACGCCATGTTCCCGGATGCCCCTGATCGAATCAGCCCTTACAGCCCGTCCAGTCGCTGTTTCGTCAACGTCCTCTACATAGACGTGGAGGCGGTTCCGGAATTCATCGAGTGCGATGCAGCGCGCAACCTCGTCGCCTCCGATCTCTTTCAGGGCCGATTGAGGCGGCTGCGCGCCAGCGAGCAGGTCGCCTATGAGGAGGTGGCGGCGGCCAAGCGCGAGGTACTCGGCATAGTCTACCGCTACTTCCTCGACCAGCACCTCGCCAACGACAGTGACCGGGCGCGCACTTTCCGTCTGTTTCGAGAAAAAATGGGCGAAGAGCTGGAATTCCACGCGCGTTTCGAAGCCTTGCAGGAGCACTTTCGGCGCGAGAATCCCGCTGTCTGGGGCTGGCCGGCATGGCCCGAGGAATACCGCCATCCGCAAGCGCCGGCAGTGGCGGCGTTCGCGACCGAACATGCCGATGCCGTCGAGTTTTTTGTCTGGCTGCAGTGGCTCGCCGACGAGCAACTCGCTGCCGTGGGCCGGCAATCGAGTCGCCGCGGCTTGGGCGTGGGCCTCTATCAGGATCTGGCAGTGGGTGTAAATCCGGGCGGATCGGAAGTCTGGGCCTGGCAGGATGCCTACGCGATCGGCGCCTATGTCGGCGCACCGCCCGACGACTTCAATCTTGCTGGCCAGGACTGGGGCTTGCCGCCCCTGGTGCCGCATCGCTTGCGGGAGGCGGCCTACGCGCCGTTTATCGATGTGCTGCGCGCCAACATGCGCCACTGCGGCGCGCTGCGTATCGACCACGTGATGCAATTCATACGCCTGTTCTGGGTGCCTGTCGGCATGTCGCCAACACAGGGTGCCTATGTTGCCTATCCGCTGGATGATCTGCTCGGCATCATCGCGCTGGAAAGTCAGCGTAATCGCTGCATGGTCATTGGCGAGGATCTGGGCACCGTTCCCGATGGCTTCCGACCCCATCTCGCCACGATCGGCGTGCTGTCCTACCGGCCTTTCCTGTTCGAGAGGACAGAAGACGGCGGATTCAAGCCGCCAGCCGAGTACATGCGTCAGGCCCTGGTGTCGGTGAGCACCCACGATCTGCCGACGCTTAGCGGTTTCTGGAAAGGCAGCGACCTCGACACCCGTAGCGCCCTGCATCTCTTCCCCTCGGACGAACAACGCAACAAACTGGTGGTGGAGCGTGCCCAGGATCGAGCACGCTTCCTGGTGGCACTGGAGCGCGAGGGACTACTGCCCTCGGGGGCGAGCATCCATCCGAATACTGTTCCCGAGATGACGCCGGCCTTGATGGTCGCCATCCATGCTTACCTGGCGAAGACGCAGGCACAGATACTGGTGGTGCAGCCCGAAGACATTCTTGGCATTATCGAGCAGACCAACTTGCCAGGGAGCCGCGATGAGCAGCATCCTAACTGGCGGCGGCGCCTGCCCCTGGATCTGGAGGATTGGCGGGACGACAGTCGCTTCGCCGCCATCGGTGAGATGCTGCTCAGGGAGCGGGGCAGCGCGGTAGTGCCTCACGCTGAAGAACCGTTGCCAACGCGCGTGGCGGTGATACCGCGCGCCACTTACCGGCTGCAGTTCAACCGCGAGTTCACCTTCGCGCAGGCAACTGCCCTGGCGCCTTATCTCGCCGAACTGGGAGTAAGCCATTGCTACGCCTCGCCCTATCTGAAGGCGAGACCGGGTAGCGGACATGGCTACGACATCGTTGACCACGCCGCCCTCAATCCGGAAATCGGCACGCCGCAGGAATATGAGGATTTTGTTGCCGCGTTCAAGGAGAAAGGACTGGGCCAGATCGTTGACGTGGTGCCGAATCATATGGGTGTCATGGGCTCAGATAACGCCTGGTGGCTGGACGTACTGGAGAACGGCCCGGCTTCGGCCTGGGGCGCATTCTTCGACATCGACTGGGATCCACTCAATCCGGAGCTCAAGGGCAAAGTGCTGCTGCCCTTGCTGGGCGACCACTACGGCGCCGTGCTCAACCGCGGCGAACTGCGCCTGAACTTCGATGCAGTGCGCGGCGAATTCAGTGTTTTCTACTACCAGCACCGTCTGCCGGTGGACCCGGCGAGTTATTCAAGCATCATCGGCCATCGCCGTGAGCGCCTGGAGGCCGCCATCGGGGAAAACCACGAGCGCTACGGCGAGCTGGAAGCCCTGCTCACCGCCTTTGGCCACCTGCCGGGGCGCACTGACACGGACCCGGCACGCATGGCCGAGCGCCAGCGCGACAAGGAAGTGCATAAGCGCCACCTCGCCGCGTTGAGCGAAGCTTGTTCCGATATCGCTCATCACATCGCCGACAATCTCGCGGAATTCAATGGCAACCCCAGCCAGCCAGCCAGCTTCGACCTGTTGCACGAGCTGATCCTGGTCCAGGGATACCGCCCTGCCTACTGGCGTGTCGCCTCCGACGAGATCAACTACCGGCGTTTCTTCGACATCAACGACCTCGCCGCGCTACGCATGGAAGACCCGGCGGTATTCGACGCCACTCACCGTTTCATTCTCGATCTCGTCGCCCAGGGCAAAGTCGAGGGGCTACGCATCGACCATCCCGATGGGCTTTACGATCCGGGCGAGTACTTCCGTCACCTGCAGCAGGTCGTCGGCGGCAAGCCCCTTGCGCCGGGCGAGCCGCTGCCGCTGTACCTGGTGATCGAGAAAATCCTCGCCGATCACGAGCGCCTGCCGGACGACTGGCCGATCCACGGTGCAACCGGCTACCGCTTCGCCAACTTGGTCAACAATCTGTTCGTCGACAGTTCCGCCGAACGGCGCATGACGCGTATCTACCGCGACTTCAGCGGCATAACCAGCGACTTCGAAGAGCTGGCCTACGACGCCAAGAAGCTGATCATGCACACCGCCCTGTCGAGCGAGTTCAACGCCCTCGCCAACCGCCTGGCACGCATTGCCGCCGCCAGCCGGGACACCTTCGACTTCACCCTCAACGGGCTACGCGAGGCGCTGGTAGAAGTGGTGGCCTGTTTCCCGATCTATCGCAGCTACGTCGCCCACGGCGAACTGTCCGCCGACGACCGCCGCCACATTGCCTGGGCGGTGGCGGTGGCCAAGAAGCGCAGCCCGGATGCCGACACTGGCATCTACGATTTCCTCGAAAGCGTACTGACCACCGATATCGGCTGCGGCCGCAGCGCCTCGTTCCGCGAGCCATTGCAGGCTTTCGCCATGAAGTTCCAGCAGGTCTCTTCTCCAGTCATGGCCAAGGGCGTCGAGGACACGGCCTTTTACCGCTACCACCGCCTGACATCGCTCAACGACGTTGGCGGCGAGCCACGTCGCTTCGGCATTTCAGTGGCGGCCTTCCACGCCGCAACGCGTGCTCGCGCCATGCGCTGGCCGCACAACATGCTGGCTACCTCCACCCACGACAGCAAGCGCTCCGAGGACGTGCGCGCCCGACTCAACGTACTCTCCGAGATACCGGCGGCGTGGAAGCTGATACTTAAGCGCTGGAGCCGCCTCAACCGCGGCCGCAAACGCCTGATCGACGGCATCGAGGCGCCATCCCGCAACGACGAGTATCTGCTCTACCAGACCCTGATCGGCACTTGGCCGCTGACCCCGCCCGACGATGCGGGGCTGGCCGAATACCGGACGCGCATCGACGCCTACATGATCAAGGCGCTGCGCGAGGCCAAGGAACACAGCAGCTGGGTCAAGGTCAATGCCGACTACGAGGGCGCGGTGAGTGGCTTTGTCCAGGCTCTGCTGGCGCCAGGCGAGAAAAACCTGTTCTTGGCCGACTTCGTGCCGATGGTGCAGACCATCTCCCACCATGGCCTGATCAACGCGCTTTCCCAGACGCTGATCAAGATCGCCTCACCGGGTGTGCCCGACATCTACCAGGGTTGCGAGTTGTGGCAGTTCAATCTGGTCGACCCGGATAACCGTCGCCCGGTGGACTTCGCGCAGCGCCGCGAACTGCTCGCGGAAACGCGGGCGCTGACAGACGCGCCGCCGGAACAGTGGCCGGAGCGCCTGCAGCCACTGCTGGCGAACATGGGGGACGGCCGCATCAAGCTGTATACCCTGTGGCAAAGCCTGGCCCTGCGAGCACGCTGGCCAGAGGTGTTTCGCGATGGCAGCTACCTGCCCCTGACAGTGCGCGGCAAACTCGCCATCCATGCCTGCGCCTTTGCCCGGCGCCACGGAAATCAATCCCTGATTGTCCTGGTGCCGCGTCTGCCGGCCCGCCTGCTGGGCGACCGCATCGCTCTGCCTTTGGGAGTCGAAACCTGGGGCGACACGATGCTGGAGCTGCCCGGCGAGCTAGCCGGTCTGGAATGGCGCAACGTCCTCACCGGCGAACGCCATGCAGCAGCCAGCCACCTTGCACTGGGTCAGTTGCTGGCCTGCTTTCCGGTGGTTTTGCTGGCGTCCGAGGAGATCGCATGATCGGCCGGCAATGGAAGCATGGCTGCGCGAACTCGTGCGGACGCGCCATAATCTGATATGTCGGATTTTCTGAAGCGTATCGACAAAGTCGTCTGGGGCGTCCAGGAATCGCCTTTGAAGCCGCGCGTATTAAGGGTTGTACGCACGGTGTTGGTTTTGTCGCATGATCTCGCGCGCGGCCAGCTCACTCTTCGTGCGATGGGCCTTGTGTACACGACGCTGCTTTCCATCGTGCCACTGCTCGCGCTGAGTTTCTCGGTGCTGAAGGCGTTCGGCGTCTACAACCAGATCCTGCCGATGCTGCTGAACTTTCTCTCTCCGCTCGGCGAAAAGGGCGAGGAAATCGCGCACAGCATCGTACAGTTCATCGAGAAAATGAATGTTGGCGTACTAGGCGCAGTCGGCTTGGCACTCCTCGTGTATACCTCGATCTCGCTGATGCAGAAAATCGAGGAGTCGCTGAACCACATCTGGCACATTCCGCGCCCCAGACCACTGGGAGAGAGGTTCAGCCGCTATATCAGCGTGCTCATGGTCGGTCCGATTCTGGTGTTTTCGGCACTGGGAATCACCGCTACCGTGATGAATGTGGAGGTGGTTCGCGAACTGCTCGCGATCGATGTACTGGGCCAGACCATACAGGCGGTCAGCCGGCTTATACCCTACCTGCTGGTGATCTCGGCCTTCACCTTCGTCTATATCTTCATTCCGAACACGCGAGTCCGGTTCGTCCCCGCGCTACTCGGCGGCATAGCCGGCGGAATCGCCTGGCAAACCGCAGGATGGGCATTCGCTACCTTCGTAGTGTCATCGAACCAGTACGCGGCAATTTACTCGGGCCTGGCGATTCTGATCCTGTTCATGATCTGGCTGTACCTGAACTGGCTGATCTTGTTGTTCGGCGCGAGCGTCGCGTTCTACGTCCAGCACCCCGAATACCTGTACGCCGGTGGCGGCGAACCGCGACTGAGCAACCGGATGCGCGAGCGGGTTGGGTTGTCGGTAATGAGCCTGGTTGCAGGCCGGTTTATTGCCGGCGAGCGCATGCCATCGCTGCTGGAATTTACACGCCTGCTTGGCGTGCCGATGCACGCTCTGGAGGTGATACTCGATGCGCTGGAAAGTCGCGAGCTCATCATGCAGAGCAGTGACGATCCTCCTGTCTACATGCCGGCGCGCGACCCCTCTCTGATATCGGTGACACAGGTGATTGAGACCGTGCGCGCCGCCGGCGAGGAACGCTTCCTGTCGCCCGAGGGACTGCCTGCACCGCAGCCTGTCGACGATCTGCTCGGTCGGGTTCAGCAAGCGGTCGAATCTTCGGTCGGCGAAATGACCCTTCGCGAATTGGCAGCGCAGGGAACGGAATGTGCAAGGCAAGACCGGGTCGTGCCGAAGGATCAATAGACTGCTCCTGATCTTACGGACCTCCGCGCCTTTTTACTTTAAGGTCTGTTGTATCGCATAAAGCGGTCTGTCAACGTTTGAGGTGACCTGCTGCTGGGGCGCGAAGCGCGGTGGGAATCCGCAAACGCAACTTGCGGGCGGTTCGGTTGACCAAGGGGTTGGGCCGTCATTGCTCGTAACTTAGAACCTCTTGGCACAGTTAGCGATCAAGTAATTCAGTGGCGAGCCCTTCGAAAAGCAGTCGATCGCATGGTTTCGCTCGGCTGCTTTTAGTGATCTTACCCATCGCAGATGCCCATGACAGTCGGTCAGACGGCCCTGTCTGGTCAAAATTCAGTGCGTGCCGACATCCATAATTCTGTCTCGGCGTTCTTACACTACCCAGATACGAAATGGACGTTCAGCCGAAATCAATGGTATTTTTTAATCTGATTACGCCCATTCCTTTTAGCGATATAAAGTGCTTCATCAGCATTTGCTAAAAGCGCATCAATGCCTATATTGCCGTCCTCGCACGCAACCAATCCAAAACTGGCGGTAATTTTAATTTGATGCTCATTATTTGTTACAACAAGATTTTCAATTTCGGCTCTTAAACGCTCTGCCATAATTGTGGCGTCTTCAAGACAGGTTTCTGGAAGAACAAACGCAAATTCTTCTCCACCTATACGAGCAACAATATCTATTTCTCGAACAATTCTTTTCAATGGTTCGGCCACTGCCTGCAATACCTTGTCTCCAACTGCATGACCATATTTGTCATTGGTCATTTTGAAATGATCTATATCCATCATTATGACTGAAACAGAGTGACCAGATCTTTTTGCCAGTTCAAGAATGTTGTGACCCCGTTCAAAAAATACGCGCCGATTATTTAGTCCGGTTAATTCGTCTTTTTGAGACAGTTCCTCAGCATATTTTTTTGCGGCCAACAACTCTTCTTCTATAGCCTTTCGGTCAGTGATGTCAGTAGCAATTTCAAGGCGCACCAAACGTCCGTCAATCCAGCGAATGGCTAGATCACGGCACTGATACCAGCGTTTGTTTACGGTATTTTGAAATTCCCAGACATAAACCCCGGCAGGCGCACCGGTCTCGTCCAGCAGACGATTGTTGGTACAAAAAGAACACGGGCCATCCTGGTCAGTTTGTAGCACTTTCCAGCAGGTCTGCCCTCGAATATCCCCCCAAATGGATCTTCCATATGCATTGGCAAGCAATACCTCATAAGCCTCCATATCGGACACATAAACCAAGGCATCGAGGCTATCGAGAACAATCGATATACTCCGATAGCTTTCATCGGCAATTTTTTTCTCGTTATTTTCCACCTGTTTAGTCATTAGAAGATGCTCGGTTAGCTGATTTCTACCTTAAGATATAGAATAATTTAATAAAATCCATACTATATAACCCCCCAATAATACGGGCAGCGCGGCCTGCCTTTTTGCTTGGGGTAGATGGGGCTGCTTTTGCACTTCACAGCCCCTTACAATCCGATTGAATCGGGCAATCTGTAATAACAAGTTTGAACTACTAAGGTGAGCCTCATCGTTTTGCCCGCGTGAGCGAATCCAGCACCTCGGCGATCTCTCGCCCGAGCGCGTCGAGCGCTTTTGCATGTGCGCTGACGAGTGGGGTAACACCTGGGGCATTTACCCGTTCGACGAAGACGGAATGCGCTTCGCGCAATCGTTCGCCGGCACGGTTTCGAACGCTCCACGCCGCTTCTAGCGTGATGGATTCGCCCGGCACCGATTCGAAACTCAGTACGTCGATCAACACTCGGTAATCCGCGCCCTGCCCACCGTACTGCAAATACACTGCGACGCGCGCCGCTGGCAACCGTTGCCCGACCTCCTCTGCGAGGACACGCGGAATCTCGCGTTTCAAGGGTTCAGACCAACGCTCGTCGTCCAGAATCGCATTGCGGTTCGGCGCGACACGGAGCACGATTTGTTGCCGATCCAGCGCATCTGGTACGGTTACCGGTCCGATTGCGACCCGATAGTCAGGAACTCCGGTTACTTCTGTCGCCGACGGCGGCGATACACCAGAAAGCGTGTAGTAGCGTGTCTTCGCCGGCGTTGCACAGGCGGCGAGCGTCAGCAGCAGCGATGCGGCCAGCACGGCTCCAAGCTTCACTGTGCTGGCTCCTCGACACGGCCGCGAAGGATCGCGCCGGGGTTGCGCTCAAGGTAATCTGCCAGACTGCGCATCGCCTCCGCCGCTCGCGAGATTTCACGTAATGACTCGCGCACGTCGTGCTGCATGGGCGCATCTTCGGCAAGCAAACCATCGATGCCGGCGAGCGTCTTCTCCGCGCTCGACAGCGTGCGGCTCAGATCGGCCAAGGTGCGCCCTGCCTGCGGTGTGAGATCGCTGTCGACCCGTTTCACGGTGCCCTCGGTTGCAGCAAGCATGCTTTCAAGTGCCTTCAGCGACTTGCGCGCATCGGCGACCGTGGCCTCCAGCGGCAGCTTGTCCAGCTTGCGTGCAAGCCGCAGCAGCGTTGCCTGCAGTTCCTGAAGACTGCTGGCCGCAGTCGGAATCTCGGCATAGCCAGCGTGCTTCAACACTGCCGCCTTCGGTTCGTTGGGAAAGAAATCGAGCGCGACAAAGAGCTGGCCGGTGAGCAGGCTGCCGCTGCGCAGTTGCGCGCGCAGGCCGTGCGCAACGAGCTTATCGATGAGCGCGCCGTGCGGCGCAGTGCCCTGCTTAATCTTGCCGCGCAGCCGGTCCGGATAAAGCCGCACTTCAACGGGAATGCGCACAGCCATGTTCTTTGCGTCGAAGTCGACGTTGATGGCGACAACTTCGCCCACCACCACGCCGCGGAAATCCACCGGCGCACCGACGGAGAGCCCGCGCACCGATTCATCGAACACCAGATGGTAGGTCTCTTCGGCGGTATCGGGCAGACGCAGCGCCTTGCCCTGGTCTGAATAGAGCGTGAAGCTTGCGTTCCCTTGCGCCGGGGGTGCCTGCGCAGATTCGGTCGGCGTCTGAAAAGCGACACCCCCGAGCAACATCGACGCGACCGATTCGGTGTTCAGCCGAATACCGCTTGCATCGAGCGCAACATCAAAGCCGCTCGCCTGCCAGAAACGTGTATCTGACTTGACATGGCGGTCGTAGGGCGCGTTGACGAACACGCGCAGCTGCACGCCTATGCCGTCTTTGTCGAGTTCATAGGCGACGACCGAGCCGACCTGGACGCGCCGGAAGTAAACCGGCGAGCCGATATCCAGCGAGCCTAGATCATCGGCACGCAACTGGAAATGACGCCCGGGCAGGTCGACGGTGACGATCGGCGGCACATCGAGCCCGACGAACTTACTCCTTGAATCACTCGAGGAACCCACGTCCATGCCGATATAGGCGCCCGAGAGCAGCGTACCCAGGCCGGATATCTGTGTCCCCGAAATGCGCGGGCGCACCACCCAGAAACGGGTATCTTCGACGAGGAAGGGCTTGGCCTGCTTGCTGAGGGCCACTGTGGCGACGACCCCCTTGCCGTCTTCCGAGAACGCGATAGCAACGACACGACCGATGTCCACGTTGTGGTATTTGACGCGCGTCTTCTCCGGTTCCAGCCCTTCAGCGGTACTGAAACTGATAGTGATCGTCGGACCACGATCGAGCACTGCCTTGACAGCGAGCCAGCCGCCAATCAGCGCCGCGATGATCGGAATCAGCCACACCAGCTGCAGCGACCAGCGACGGTGCGGTTTCACGCGGGCTTCCGGGATGGACATGGGATCCTGCGGGTTCGGTGGCTGCTCTATGATTCTTTCTCCTGTATGTCCCAGATTAAGCGTGGGTCGAAACTTGCGGCGGCGAACATGGTCAGCACCACCACCGCGCCGAACGCGGCTGCGCCAGGTCCGGCGTGAATCGAGGCGAACGTGCTCACCTGAACCAGCGCCACCAGTATCGTCACGACGTAAATATCGAGCATCGACCAGCGGCCTGCAAATTCGATAATTCGATAAAGCCGCGTGCGCGTGCGCGGATGCGCGACAGATCGCATTTGCACCGAGCCGGCAAGGACCGCCAGCGCGATCATCTTTACCAAGGGTACCATCACGCTGGCAAAAAACACGAGCGATGCCAGGACAAAAGATCCCGACGTCCACAGGAATGCGACGCCGGAGAGGATGGTATCGCTCTGCGTGCCGAAGAGCGAACTGGTGTCCATGATAGGCAGTGTATTGGCCGGTACATAAAGGATTATAGCCGCGATAAGGAAAGCCCATGTGCGCGCCAGACTCGCAGGCTTGCGCATATGCAGCATTGCGCCGCAGCGCGGGCAGTATGCATCGCTGCCCGGCGGCGGCGCGTGACTCACCAGCCGGCACACCTCGCATGCAAGCAGGCCACTTCGGGCTGCGGTCGGTGCCTTGCTCACCGAATTGTCTCCAGTTGCTTCCAGGCGGCATCTGGATCGAACGCGGCTGCGGCAGCCGCGATAAACGCCATCAGTGCGCCGAAGGAAAACAGGGCCACGCCAGGCTCGACTATCGCGATATGCGCGAGCTTGACCAGCGACACCAGCACGCCGAGCAGGAACACTTCCACCATGCCCCACGGTTTCACGCTTTCGATAAAGTGGAGGATAGCCACAGCCCCACGGCCGCGCGCGCCCTGTCGCAGCGTCACCAGCACCCAGGTCAGTCCGATGAGCTCTGCTGCCGGCACGAATATCGTGGTAAAAAACACCAGCACCGCCACCGTCCGTGCCTCGTCGTCCCACAAAGACTCCACCGCACCGAAGAGCGTCGAGCTGGTGTGCGTGCCCTGCACTTCCAGCCCGACAATCGGATAGACATTGGCGACCACGAAGAGAATGCATGCCGTAAGCGCTAGCGCAAGCGCCCGCTCGTTTGCATCCGGCGGCGCGTGCCGGTAGAGAAGCGCGCCGCAGCGCGTGCAGCGTGCCTCGCCACCGGACGGCAGTTGCGTCTGGCGGTGCAGCAAGTCGCATTCCAGGCAGGCGACAAATGTGGGCGAGGACATAATAGGTAATCGGTCAATCACTGCAACGTCAAACAAACTGCAGTCGCACGCGATACGTGCGCCGCATCGATTGTCTCTTCAGACCTGCCCGCCTTGGCACCGATCGCGAGGGTCGAGAGATATTGATCAAGATTACATGGTAGCAAGAAAAGGGGGACCCAAGTTGCTCTCTTAAATGTCGCTCACACTGGGTCAAAACTCTCCATGTGCCAACAAGTAACGGCAGAATGGGGAGAAAACAATAACTCGTTCTATTGTCAGGGCTATACTTGGATTGAGAATTTGAACGGCCTTTCCGTTTCTCTACAAGGAGAAGAAAATGCACGAAAAATTAAGGAAAAAAATCATGCCGTCCGCAACAGGGACAGCCATGCCTGTTCCTGCGAACACCATCGACATCATCCAGCACGCGGAGGTTATCGCCACCTCTGAATCCGAAAGCCGCCCTCTGGACAATATCGTTGACGGCAGCACTGGGCCGGGTAGCTCGCAATGGGTGGCGGGATCTACGGGACCGCAGAGTCTAATTTTCAAATTTGATGCGCCCCAGAACATCACTGGCATCATTTATGAAATCGAGGAACAAGAAATAGCGCGCACGCAGGAAGTCTGTTTTGAAGTATCCACCGATTCCGGCGCCCACTTCCGGGAAATCCTTCGGCACGAATACAATTTCAGTCCGAACGGAAGCACATTTCAAAGAGAGGAACTGAAACTGGATCTTCCTCGAATCACAGACCTGAAAATGACCATTAAACCGGACAAGGGAAACCTTGACTGCGTGGCAAAACTGAACTACATCGCATTCCAGATGTAACCGCTGACGCACACTGCCGCAGGCCTTGCCTGATCAATCGATACGCCAGCCCGCACGCGCCTCCAGTCGGGCAATGAGTTCCGGCCTGGCGCGGGCGATCTCAGGTCGCGAGCGCAAGGCCAGCGCCAGCACCGCGTGCAGGTTGAGCGCCTCGCCTCGCCGCCGATCATCTTCATAGCGGCGGGCAAAGTCCGTTGGCACCCGCAGGGTCCAGTTATCCTCATTCACCGTGCCCGGTACATTGTAGGTTTCCTCCAGCCCGAACAGATCGGCAAAGAACAACATGACGTGGCGGGCTGGGCTCAGGAAAAGGTCGGCCACCTTGGCGTGGGCCAGTTTGCGGTAGTCGGAGGCCAGGGCAGATGCCAGTAACTCAGGGGCGTCCGGACGCAGGCGGCGGGCGAGATAGGCCGCCTGTTTGCATCCCTCCTCTCTCCCCTGCCAGTCCTTAGTCAGGCGCCAGATGGACGGCGTGTCGTGGTTGCCCACCATGACCCAATCCTGATGTTCGGCGTTCTCGCTGCGATAGACATCCGTGGGATCGTCCAGGTCGGCCTTCTGGGTCACCCGGAAGCGGCCCAGGCCATGCCGCAAGCGCACCTGTCTGAGGGGCAGAGTCTCGGTGGACAGCACTTCGCACAGGATGTCCTCCTTGCGCCTGCCGTGGGCGTGCACCTGCTCCATGAGGGTGTCCATCAACACAGCGTAGCGGCTTTCATGCTCAGGCGTTAGTTCTCGCACCCAATCGTCGGCATAAGCAGGCCGTTCCCGGTTGAGCTGATCCGGGTGCACGATAGCATGGTGGGCGAGATCAGGATGGTCGTCCTGGGAGGAGAACAGCCGTGCCCCGCGCTGCAGCGCGTGATAAGGGTCGGGGTCGTCGGCCCGATAGACCCAGGGGCAGACCAGGCCGTGAGGATGATCCAGACGCAGCCCGTCGAACTCCGCCAGCATTTTTCCCAGGCGCTCGGCGACGAAAACGAGTGCCGGGCCGGGCTCGCCTCCCGGGCTGAGAAAGTGGGCCGGGTCCAGCACCGGATAGTTCCAGGGCTGGCCATTGATATTGGTGCGACTGGGTGGAGCGCCCATGACATAGCCGCCAAGCAGCAAGGCTTGCCGGCTCCAGGCGTCGCGCAGGGACAAGCCTACCTGCACATCACCGTAGATCTTGAGGCCCAAAGCCTGCATCTGGCCCCGGAAGGTCCGGTGCTGTTCGAGCAAAATGAGCTGGACCAGTGCATAACGCTCCAGCAGGCCACCATGTCTTTGTTCCAGCATCCGCCTGCGTTTCTCGCTGTCAGCAGTGGTCGAAGCAGGCAGCACGCGGTCCTGAGCACGTTCCCCTTCCTGTGGCCATTGCCGCCAGGGAAGTCGGTTGTGCTCCAGGCTCAGGGCCTCGTATAGGGCATCGTCGCGCAGCCAATGGTTCTCCTGCCAGAAGGCGGCGAGCGCTACGTCAAGCCGAAGGGCAGCGGGTTCGCACCGCTGCCGAGCCGCATCGAAGCGCTGATGGATATCCTCCACCGCTTTTGCATAGGCGTCGAAGGTGTAGGCGCAGGCCACCCTGTTCCCGTCGGGGCGAGGGTTGCCGGCCACCATCTCCAGCCAGGCATCCTCACCCAGCAGGCCACCCCACTCGGAGTTGCGGGCAAGGGCCTTCAGGTCCAGCGAGAAGATGCTACGGGAGAATATGGTGCCATCATAAGGCGAGTGATTAACCGGGGAGGTCTGACCCTGGGGTCCCAATTGCAGGCCGGTAAAACCCAAAGCACGGGCAAACCGGGCCAGTGCCATGCCTCCCTCGCCGTAAGGGCTGCCTCGCCCGGTGTCCTCACCTTCCACGCCTGGAAAGCTCGCATCGTGCACAGCCAGCAGAAAGTCCGATTTGTCCAGCAGCCTTAGCGCCTCGGCGAGATCGGGGTCGATGGCGGGCGGGAGGGACGCCGTTCCCGGCGAGTCGAGCATCTGAAGCTCCTTGAGTGTGTGATTCATAGTCATTGTTTCAATTATAAAATGATTATCGCGGTTCCAGTTTGATATTGGCCAGCCTATCGCCGCCATCAGGCTCGTATTGCTGCTTTTTATCCCTTAAATAATGCACTCGCATATAGGCGCCAGCAGCAAAAACGGGTGCCGTTGTACAGGCAAATAAGAATGAGTTACCATTTTCTAAATAAAATTTATGATCTTAGGAAAATATGGTCAGAGTCCTTGACGTAAAGGCACATTGGCAGTTTTTTGACTCACCCCCCTTCTGGTACGGGTCGCAAAATCCAGGCCTGAAGTCTGCTCCCAGGGCAATTTAGGAAAATCATGAGCATTTCGCCTGAATCCGTCGCCATCCCCCGCCATTTGTCGGTCAGCCTCAAGCTGGGCGCGGTTGTCCTGTTGCTGGCGACGCTTGCCGCCGGCAACCTGTATTTTTCCGAGAAACTGCACGAGGGCATCGTGAACGTTTCCGACATCATCAACCAGAGCGGACGTCTACGCTATCTCTCCCAACAGATCGCTCTCCGTTCGGCTGGCTTTGTGCTGGAACCGGACGCGGATATCGGGAAATCGGCACGCGAGATTGAGGCTAAATTCGAGCTGCGTTACTCCAGGGTGAAGCATGAAGTTGGGCAAATTCCGCTGTTGATGCGTGGCACCGGGGACGATCTGGAAGGCCCTCTGGAGCGGATTCAAAAAATCCGGCCATACCAGCATTCCGCGCTGGAGCAGGTGCTGACGGGAATCGATCAGGAAGCGCGGCGCATACCACAGGGAGCGGTGGCCGCCTATTCAATATTGCTGCTGAGGGAAACCGATCAGTTGGTGAATACCCTCGAAAAAGCGTCACAAACAGCCCATCGGCGGACAGATTTCATCATTTACTCAGTGCAGGCGCTGGAAGTCTTGCTCATGTTCTGGCTCTTCTTCTACGTCCGCTCGCGGATTACCGTACCGATCCTCAAGCTGGCCGATTTCAGCCGGCGTTTCGCTGCCGGCGAGCGTACCGTGCGCATGGATTTCCATTCGAGCGATGAAATCGGCGAACTGGTACTGACATTCAACACCACTGCGGCACAGACCGCCGAACTGATCGAGGAACTCGACAACCGCGCACGTGAAAACGCTATGCTGGCAGCCATTCTCGAAGCCACTTCTGACTTCGTTGGTACCGCTTCCCCGGAAGGACACTGTCTTTTTCTTAATCGCGCCGGGCGCAAGATACTGGGGCTTGCCGAGGATGAAGACCTTGGCGGTCATACCATTGCCGATTACTACCCGCCCGAGATAGCTGATCTCATCACCCACACCGCACACCCCGCTGCGGTACGGGAAGGGTCGTGGGCCGGAGAAAGCCTGCTGCGCTCGCGCACCGGACAAGAAATCCCCGTGTCGCAGGTGACTATCGCCCACAAGGGAGAGGACGGTGCGGTGAATTACTATTCCAGCATCATGCGCGATACAACGCATTTCAAGATGCTGGAGCAACGCCTGCAATCCTCGCTCGATTTCCACCTCAAGCTGATGCAGGAACTCCCCAACCCGATCTGGCGTGCGGGGCGTGACAACAAGTGCAATTATTTCAACCGCGCCTGGCTGGAATTTACCGGCCGCACCCTGGAGCAGGAACTGGGCGATGGCTGGGCTGACGGCGTGCACCCGGAAGATCTCGAACGCTGCCTGAGCACTTATCTTTCCGCCTTCAAGCGGCGCGAACCGTTCACCATGGAATACCGTCTGCGCCATCGCGACGGCAGCTACCACTGGCTGCTCGATCATGGGACACCCTTTACCGACCTGGACGGGGAATTTGCCGGTTATCTCGGCGCCTGCTATGACATCGAGGAGCGCATGCAGTACCAGTCGCAGCTTGAATACCAGTCGCAGCATGATGAGCTCACCGGCCTGCCGAACCGCAACCTCCTTGCTGACCGGATTAATCAGGTGATCAGTCGTGTGCGGCGCCATGACAGTCTGGTGGGAGTCTTGTTCCTCGACCTCGATAATTTCAAGGTGATCAACGACAGCCTCGGCCACGAAGTCGGCGACCATATCATCAAGGCAGTCAGCGAACGACTCGTCGCCGCGGTGCGCGAGGGTGACACCGTGGCGCGCTACGGCGGCGACGAATTCGTCGTCGTACTGGCCGACATGGCGCAGGAGGAAGATGTGGTGAGCACCACTCGCAAGCTGATGGCGGAAATGACGGCACCATTCAGCGTTGACGGGCGCAATATCGTGGTCACCGCCAGCCTCGGTGTGGCGATCTGCCCACGCGATGGCGAGGATCAGGTAATCCTGCTGCGCAACGCCGACACCGCGCTCTACCGCGCCAAGGAAGCGGGACGCAACACCTTCCAGTTTTACGCAGCGGAAATGAATCAGCGGTTGCTGGCGCGCCTCAACCTGGAAAGGGATTTGCGACAGGCAGTGGAACGCAACGAATTCCTGCTCCACTACCAGCCCCAGATAAACCTTACCAATGGTGCGATTATCGGCGTAGAGGCGCTGGTGCGCTGGCGCCAACCGGAGCAGGGCATCATCCCCCCCGATGAATTCATTCCACTGGCAGAGGAAACCGGCCTGATCGTGCAGCTGGGAAAATGGGTGCTGCGGGAAGCTTGTCGCCAAGCGCGAGCCTGGCACGATGCCGGGTTGCCGAAGATAGGCATTTCAGTCAACCTTTCCGCGCGTCAGTTCCGCGAGCCTGGACTGAAGCAGACCATCCTCGACATGCTGGCGGAAACCGGGTTGGAGGCGCGCTTCCTCGAAATGGAAATCACCGAAAGCATGGTGATGTTCGACCCGGAAGGCGCTATCGCGGTGCTGGATGAACTGCAACAGCAGGGCATCACCTTTGCCATGGACGATTTCGGCACCGGTTATTCTTCGCTCAATTATCTCAAGCGTTTCCCCATTCACAAGCTCAAGATCGACCAGTCTTTTGTACGGAACATCACTACAGACTCGAATGATGCCGCCATTACCAACGCAGTGATCGAGTTGGCGCACGGCCTCAAACTGAAAGTCATCGCAGAGGGCGTGGAAACCGAGGAACAGCGCTCTTTCCTGCGCGCGCACCAGTGCGATGAAATGCAGGGCTATCTTTTCAGCCGTCCTGTCCCTGCAGAAGATATAGTGAACTTGTTAATCGCCAACAATCAGTTGCTGGCAGCGCCGGTGAACAACATCGACGAATCTTCGCCCCCGGTTGTGGGAAGATGACGAGTCGCCTGCTGTCAATCACTCAATTATCAGGCGCAGGCTTTTCTGTCAGCCTCGCGGCGTCCCGGCGATGTCCTGCGCTCACCGGATGGGAGGCGTTCCTTGAGGCGTTGTAGCGCGCTACACCTTTCAATCAATCTACGTTCAGCGGGGATAAACTCCACCTTGTAGACGGGTAGCGTGGAATTTTTATGCATGATGTGCTCACTCTTTCCAGTGAAACCCATTGATCATCTGTGTTGGATGCTTTTGATTAGCCACATAATAACCACCATCACTCCATGGTTTCATGGTTTCATTTGAATGTCAAAATTCAATCTAGCAGGCGAACGACAATCTTGGCACTGCGAGGTCATTAGGATCGACAGTAGAATCACATCCTAACGAAAGGTGGGAGTGATCAAAGCAGACCGGTATTGATCTCTGAATTCTGTTAATTTTTAATTGGAATACATAGAAACCCTTGCTTCAACGATTAGGCGCGGACGCCTCAGAACTTGATCGCTGAAAACACTTTCTGCGCCAGTGCACCAGTGGCTTGCAAGGGGTTCTCGCGGATTGCTTTTTCTTGTTCGGCCATCATCAGAAACAGGCCATCCATAGCTTTTCGGGTGATGTAGTCATCCATTTTGGTATCACGCTCGTCTACCAAACCCAGTTTGGCACCTTTGCCAGCGAATTGGTCATATTTCTCTGCCAACTTCACTTTCTTCATCGACTTGTTCACGATAGGCTTGAATTTTTCACTCAATGCAGCTTCGGTATTTTTGCGGAAGTACTGGGTAGCCGCGTCGTTGCCACCAGTCAAAATTCCCTTGGCATCTTCTACCGTCATTTTCTTCACTGCGCCTGTCAGCAGGATCTTCGCTTCCGGCACAGCAGCCTCGGCGGCGCGATTCATCGATGTAGTCAAGTCGTCCGCATAGCTGCTCATGCCGAATTTGCGCAGCAGGCTATCCGCTTTTTGCAGGCTTTCAGGCAACGGGATGCGTACTTTATCGTTACCCAGAAAGCCGTTTTCTTTGGCGAGGCTAGCAACAGCTGTTTCCGCGCCTTGCGTAAGCGCTTGCTTCAGGCTGCCCACTTGGTCTTTGTTGCTAAAACTAGCCAAGCCGGCCGATGACACAGGAGTGGATTGCTGTACCGCAGGGGCGGCGGGCGCAGTGTTCTGTGGTATAGCGTCGCCCAATTTATTTAGCGTGTCTTTGTTGACCAAGTCTCCCAGATCAAAGGCGTTGGCCGAGGTGATAGCCAGTGCAACGAATGCAACAATAACTCTACGAACAAAGTGATGGAGCAACATTGTCTATCTCCTTGGTGGCCATTGGCCTGAATGTCTAACATTTCAATCAAGCGCGTGACGGTAAGTCGCCACCCATTGAACGAACTGTTATTAGATTCGTTCGTTAGTAACCGATTATTTCTTAAGTAAATCTCGGATTTCTGTAAGCAGAACCTCCTCTGCTGACGGAGCCGCCGGGGCCGCAGGAGCGGCTTCTTCTTTTTTCTTAAGTGAGGTTATAAACCGAACAGCCATAAAAATCACAAATGCAATAATGGTAAAGTCGATAACCGTCTGGGCGAATTTCCCATAGGCTATGATAACCGCGGGTGATTTATCCGCTGCTTCTTTTATGGTGACGGCAAGATCGGAAAAATTAACCCCACCTAAAAGAACTCCTATTGGTGGCATGACTACGTCGGCAACAAAGGATGAGACAATTTTCCCAAACGCCGCTCCAACAATAACACCAACGGCCATGTCAACGACATTCCCTCTAACTGCAAACGCCTTAAAATCCTGCATCATACCCATAGCATTTTTCCTTTCTGTTTTTAACAGTGGCTCAAAGATTGATTCCGTTTTCTGGATAATGATTGAATACAGTATTGCCAAAGGCAGATAGTAGAAGGATTGGTTCAACTATGCACCCAATAAGCGATTTCTCCACGGGTACAATCTATTCAATTACCACCTTTTTTCTTGGGTATTAAAGTCAACAATACTTAATCAATTAAGTCGACTTATATACCAGACTATTTTACTTGGCTATTATTTCAAGTCAATGTAGTCACTACAGAAGAATCATACCAGTCCAGATCAATCACGAAAATCCGATTCAATTGATTGCAAAATCAGTAGCCAGGCAGACACTATGGCCAACATCTCAACAGTTGAGATATGAAGCGCCTACACAGCACCCCCAGAAAAGCAAAAAGGCCACCCCGAAGAGTGACCTAATGCATTTTTATGGTGGGCCCGCACGGACTTGAACCGTGGACCAAAGGATTATGAGTCCTCTGCTCTAACCAACTGAGCTACAGGCCCAATAACTCTGTGCTACGCCAGCCCTGGATCAGACCTCGTTATCCAGGAAGCTGCGCAGGCGTTCGGAGCGGGAAGGATGACGCAACTTGCGCAAGGCCTTGGCTTCGATCTGACGGATACGCTCGCGAGTGACGTCGAACTGCTTGCCGACTTCTTCCAGGGTGTGGTCGGTATTCATCTCGATGCCGAAGCGCATGCGCAGCACTTTGGCTTCGCGCGGCGTGAGTGATTCCAGCACTTCCTTGGTGGCTTCGCGCAATGAGGCATACAGCGCTGCGTCAGCGGGAGCCAGTGTAGTCGAGTCTTCGATGAAGTCACCCAGGTGAGAATCCTCGTCGTCGCCGATCGGGGTTTCCATGGAGATTGGCTCCTTGGAAATCTTGAGAATTTTGCGGATCTTCTCCTCGGGCATCTCCATCTTTTCCGCCAACTCTGAAGGATCGGGTTCCTGTCCGGTTTCTTGCAGGATCTGACGCGAGATGCGGTTCATCTTGTTGATGGTTTCGATCATGTGCACCGGAATACGGATGGTGCGCGCCTGATCGGCGATGGAACGCGTGATCGCCTGACGAATCCACCAGGTGGCATAGGTCGAAAACTTGTAGCCACGGCGGTATTCAAATTTATCCACGGCCTTCATCAGTCCGATGTTGCCTTCCTGAATCAGATCGAGGAACTGCAGGCCGCGATTGGTGTATTTTTTGGCAATGGAGATCACCAGGCGCAGGTTGGCCTCGATCATTTCGCGCTTGGCACGTCGCGCCTTGGCTTCGCCGGTGGACATCTGGCGATTGATTTCCTTGAGGTCCTTGATAGGTATCCGCACTCGTTCCTGCAAATCCAGCAGGCGCTGCTGCTGGTCGACAATGGAGTGCTGGAAACGCGTCAGCTTCTCGCAGTAGGGCTTCTTGGTGGCGATTTCCGTCAACACCCAGTCCAGGTTGTTTTCGTTGCCAGGGAAAGTTTTGATGAAATGTGTCCGCGGCATGCCGGATTTGGTCACGCACAATTCCATGATCTCGCGCTCGTAGCTGCGCACTTCTTCCACCAGGGAGCGCAGGCTTTCACACAGAAATTCCACTTGCTTGGCGGAAAAACGAATGGACAGGAGCTCGCCAGAGACCTGTTCCTGCCATTCCTTGTAGCCTTTAGCCTTGGGGCCTTTCTTCGCCAGCGACTGCTGCATCTTGTCGAATGCCTTGCGGATCACGGCAAAGCGCTCCAGCGCATCAGCTTTGAGCTGGGCCAGATTAGCCGCGGCCACCGCAGCACCGGCTTCTTCTTCCTCTTCTTCCGTCAACTCCTCGGCCGCTTCGCCCGCTTCCTCCGCTTCCACGGCAGAATCCGCGATATCTTCTTCAAGCTCTCCATCCGCGTTCATCAAGCCGTCTACCAGCTCGTCCACACGCATTTCGTCACGCTCGACCTTGTCTACCAGCGCAAGAATCTCGGTGATCGTGGTCGGGCAAGCGGAAATCGCCTGTACCATGTGCTTCAAGCCATCTTCGATACGCTTGGCGATTTCAATCTCGCCCTCACGGGTCAGCAGTTCTACCGAACCCATCTCGCGCATGTACATGCGCACCGGATCGGTGGTACGACCGAAATCGGAATCGACGGTGGATAGCGCCGCCTCGGCCTCTTCCACGACATCTTCGTCGGTCACTGTCGGCGCAGCATCGGACATGAGCAGGGTTTCCGCATCCGGCGCCTCGTCGCACACGGAAATTCCCATGTCGCCGATCATGCTGATAATGCCCTCGATCTGCTCGGCATCGAGCATGTCATCCGGCAGATGGTCGTTTATCTCGGCGTAGGTCAGGTAGCCACGCTCCTTACCCAGCACAATCAGGGTCTTCAGGCGCATCCGTCGCGCATCGACGTCGCTCATGCGTAATTCGGATTTGTCGTTTTCTGTCGCCATAACATTCTGTTCCAGCAAAGGATTTCGTTGCAAAAAAGTGCTAAATTATATACTATTTTTGGGCGGATTGGTCACTATTTGTCGAAGCTGAGCCTCCCGGCAGCAAGCTCAATAACTCCCGCTTCTCATCCACAGAAAGCCCCTGCGTACAGGAAAGCGCCAGCAGTTCATCAAACCTGCGTTTGCGCCCACCCTCGCGCAACTGCTCCAGCGCGCCGGCGAACTCCTCCGCCACTTCGAATTCCTCGTCCCACTGCAAAATCTCGCCCGACACCTCGCTCAACAAAACTTCATGAAGCGTGCCACGAAAACGCTCCAACACAGCTACCGTCGTCGTTGGCTGAGAATGACTAGCGGCGACGAAACCAAGCAGCGCTGACAAAGTCTTCAACTCCTCCGAACCCTCGCCCAACAGGCTCATATCGAAACCCACACCCAACTCGGGCTGGACAAGCAACAGTTGCAGCAACTTTCTGGCCAGCGAGGGCGGCTTGCGGGATGGCCGGGGTCGAGTACGAGTAGCCGCAGGTTTTACCGTCGATTTGACCGGAATCAGTCCTTCTAGTTCATTCCGTGTAACACCTGCCAATTCCGATAGACGCTGCTGCAGCATCATGCGTAGCGCCGGTGCAGCCACCTGCTGCACCAAAGGTTGCGCCAGCTTTAGAAAGTGTGCCCGCCCTTCCATGGTTTGCATGTCCACCCCGGCGGCCAGTTCACGCAAGAGAAACTCCGACATCGGCATCGCGCTTTCTAACTGCGCCTCGAATGCCGCCTTCCCTTCCTTGCGGATGTAGCTGTCGGGATCCTCGCCCTGGGGCAGAAACAGGAACCTGATACTTTTTTCGTCACCCACCAGCGCCAGGCTGTTTTCCAGTGCGCGCCATGCCGCCTTGCGCCCCGCCGTGTCGCCGTCGAAGCAGAACACGACGTTATCGGTTTGCCGCAACAACTTTTGCACATGCACCGGCGTAGTCGCGGTACCCAGCGTTGCCACCGCATATTCGACGCCGTGCTGAGCCAGCGCCACCACGTCCATGTAACCTTCCACCACAATCACTTTGCCGGCGGCGCGAATCGCCTGGCGTGCCTGAAACAGGCCGTAAAGCTCACGACCTTTCTCGAACAGCGGCGTTTCCGGAGAATTCAGGTACTTGGGCTCCCCCGTTTCCAGCACCCGCCCGCCGAAACCGATCACCGTACCCTTCTGGTTAATGATGGGAAACATGATCCGGTCGCGAAAACGGTCGTAGCGCTTGCCTTCGCCCTCGATCACCAGTCCCGCCTGCACCAGAGCTTTCGCCTGGTAGTCAGAAAAAACCGTGGCGAGGTTTTGCCAGCCTCCCGGCGCATAGCCGATACCGAAGCGCGCCGCGATTTCGCCGGAAAGACCGCGTTTTTTCAGGTATGCGATCGCCCCTTCTGAGCGCTTTAGCTCATCGCGGTAATAATGGGTCGCATGCTGCATCGCCTCGGTCAGGGCCTCAAAATCACCTTCTGTCTTGCGCTCATAATGCCCGGATTCCTCTTTCGGCACCGTCAGGCCAGCACTTCTGGCCAATTCCTCCACCGCTTCGACGAAGCCCAGACCCTGGTGCTCCATGACAAACCCAATGGCGCTGCCGTGCGCGCCGCAACCGAAGCAATGGTAAAACTGCTTGGTAGGACTAACCGAAAATGATGGGGATTTTTCGCTGTGGAACGGGCAGCAGGCGACATAGTTCGCGCCCGCCTTCTTGAGCGGGACGTAGCGGTCCACCACGTCAACGATATCCAGGCGATTGAGAAGATCCTGGACGAAGGACTGCGGAATCATGAGCCCCCTGCTAAAGCATTACACCAAAACAGCTCCGCCCACTACGGAATACGGGAATCGGATACGGCGGACGGACGGATGAAACTGTGGAGTTGAAACGCTTAGCCGCCCAGTTTGGCTTTGATCAGGGCAGACACCTTGCCCATATCGGCACGTCCGGCCATTTGCGGCTTGACGATCGCCATAACCTTGCCCATGTCCTTCACGCCAGCCGCCCCGGAGGAAGCAATCGCGGCAACAACCAGCGCCTCGGCCTCGGAGTCCGTCAGGGGCTGCGGCATATAACCCTGCAGCACCGACACCTCGAACTTCTCGATGTCAGCCAGATCCTGTCGTCCAGCGGATTCGAACTGGGAAATGGAGTCGCGCCGCTGCTTGAGCATTTTCTCGATCGCCGCGATCACCTGATCATCGGAGAGCTCGATGCGCTCGTCCACCTCGCGCTGCTTGATCGCGGCCATAAGCAGCCGGATCGCCGCAAGGCGTGACACATCCTTGGCACGCATCGCCGATTTCATATCCTCGGCGATTTGAAGCCTGAGACTCATTGAATCAATAGAGCTTGGGGGGGAGCATCTGGCTGCGCAGGCGCTTGAAGTGGCGCTTGACAGCAGCAGCCATCTTGCGCTTGCGCTCAGCAGTGGGCTTCTCGTAAAATTCGCGAGCGCGAAGTTCAGTCAGCAGACCGGTTTTTTCCACAGCGCGCTTGAAGCGGCGCAGAGCTACATCGAACGGCTCGTTTTCCTTGACACGTACACTCGGCATGAGTAAATCACCTTAAATTTAGTAATGAGTTTTGAAGCAAGTCGATAATTATATCGGCTAAATAATCTTTTTCATAGCCAAATTTACCGTTCCCTGCAAAACCGCTATGATGGCGGCCTTATGCTAGTCCTCGGAATCGAAACCTCCTGCGATGAAACCGGCGTTGCTCTGTACCATACGGAGCGGGGCTTGCTCGCCCATGCATTGCACTCGCAGGTGGCGATGCACGCTGAATATGGCGGGGTAGTACCGGAACTCGCTTCACGTGATCACATCCGGCGCGTGCTGCCACTGACCCGGCAAACCCTGCAGCAAGCCGGCTGCACCCTGGACGACATCGGGGCCATCGCCTATACCGAAGGGCCAGGGCTAGCCGGGGCGCTACTGGTAGGCGCCAGCATTGCCGCCGCGCTTGGATTCGCACTCAAGGTGCCTGTCATCGGCATTCACCATCTTGAAGGCCACCTGCTCGCGCCATTGCTCGAACCCAATCCGCCCGCCTTCCCGTTCGTCGCCCTGCTGGTTTCTGGCGGCCACAGCCAGTTGATGAAAGTTTCCGGCATTGGCGCCTACGAAACCCTGGGAGAAACCCTGGACGACGCCGCCGGCGAAGCCTTCGACAAAACCGCCAAATTGCTCGGACTAGGCTATCCGGGTGGACCGGCGCTATCCATGCGGGCCGAGCAGGGTGTGCCGGGGCGATTCAAGCTGCCGCGGCCCATGATCAATAGCGGCGACCTCAATTTCAGCTTCAGCGGCCTGAAGACTGCAGTGCTGACCCTGGCCAGACAGCAGACGCTGGACGACCAGACCGTGAACGACATCGCCCGCGCATTTCAGGACGCCATCGTTGAAGTACTCACAGTCAAATCACTGGCTGCACTGGGCCAGAGCGGCCTGGACCGGTTGGTGGTAGCCGGCGGAGTGGGAGCCAACCGGCAGTTGCGCGAAAAGCTCTCTGCGCTTTCCGCCCGCCGGGGCTTTGAAGTGTATTATCCGAAGCTCGAATTCTGCACCGACAACGGCGCCATGATTGCCTTCGCCGGCGCGATGCGGATTAAGCTTACGCCCGCCAAGGGCTGGAAATTCAACGTGCGTCCGCGCTGGGATCTGGCACAACTGGAATCAACCGCTATTTGACACCACGCAATCCGCTTACCCAGCGGATCAAGGATTCATTGCCGATCATCCGCGTCACCTCCAGCGGGAAAAACAGCAGCGCATAGAACGCGATCAGGATCAGGATCAACAGCACGTGGCCGAACACGCTTTCAGGCCGTAACACCCCCCAGTATTTCATGGCGAGGAACACCATATCCTTCTTGTGCTCCGACATACTGCGGTATTTAAGCACCAGTTTGACCAGCAGATAGACGGCATAGCCGCCGCTAAGCGACAGGAAGACCACGCGAAACAGGCTGTACATGTCCATACCGCCGAGCAGGGCGCGGTGATACATCAGCGAAAGCCCTCCCATGACCACAGAAGCGACCACCGCGATCAGGATATTGATGATCAGACGCCGACGTTCGCGTGCCAGATCCTGCTGGCGCTGGATGAAAAAGCTGTCCACCTCGCGCTTCAGATATTCGACACGGTCCTGTACCAAGGCGGTGATTTCCGCCTTCATCACGCCCACACGGGCGTCAACAGTGGCGCCGAGCTTCTCTGCTGCGTAGTCCACCAGTTCGATCACGTCGTCCTTGGTGAACTGGCGCTGGCTATGCAATTCGGCGGAAATCTTGTCCAGCTTGTGATCGACTTCCCGGCTCGCACTCAACACTGCCTCACGCAGTTCGCCGCTAGCCTCTTTCACCCCATCCTGGACAACGACATTCAGCTTCTCCGCAGCCTGCTCGATAGCCGTAAGGGAAACCTGTTCCAGGCTTTCCCGTGCGTAATCCATTTCCTTTTCGAACCAGGCCACAGCCACACCTCCAGTGTCTTAAGTATAGAGCCTACTGCGGCGGTGCATCGCCGGGCTGAGTCTTGCCGATCGCCTGCTCCTTGCCGGAAAGCAGGTTCTGAATATTGCTCTTGTGCCGCCAGATCAGGAGCAGCGACACCGCCGCAACCGCCGCAACCAGCACACCGGATTTCAGCCACAACCAGCCGTAAAATGGGGTGAACACCGCCGCGATCAAGGCGGACAAGGAAGAAATTCGCCACATGTAGGTCGCCAGCAGCCAAGTTGCCAAGGCAGCGAGACCCAGCCAGAGATTAAGTGCAAGCAGGATGCCCAGCACCGTAGCTACACCCTTGCCGCCGTGGAAGGCGAAAAAAATCGGGTAGACATGACCTAGAAACACCGCTATTGCAGAGGCAGCGACGACAGTCTCGTCCAGGCCGTAGACGGGCGCCAGGCGCAACGCCAGAAAAACAGCCAGCCAGCCCTTGGCGCCATCGCCCAGCAAAGTCACCGCGGCGGCCAGTTTTTTACCGGTGCGCAAGACATTGGTCGCGCCCGGGTTTTTCGAGCCGAAGGTGCGCGGATCGGGCAGGCCGAACATCTTGCTGGTGAGTACAGCAAAGGAGACCGAGCCAATCAGATAAGCCGCGAGGATGAAAATTACCGTAATCATATCAAATCACTTAAAATGGCCACTTTTAGATTTTACGGCAATTTGCCCGCCCGAACACCCGATGGATATCGTTTTCCTGGAAGAAATCAAGCTCGACATCGTCATCGGCATCTATGAGTGGGAGCGCAAAGTCCCCCAGACCATCCGCATCGACATCGAGATCGGACTGCCGCACAGCCGTGGAGGCGAATCCGACAACATCGTGGACACCATCGACTACGGCGCGGTAATGGCGCGCATTCGCCAAACCGCAGCCGAACAACATTTTTCCCTGGTGGAAGCCCTGGCAGAGCATATTGCCACCCTGATCCGCACCGAATTCGGCGCGCCCTGGGTAAAAGTATCAGTCGCCAAACTGGGCATGCTGCGTGGCGTCAAGCGACTGGGCATCATGATTGAACGCGGGGAGCGGCCATCAGCCTAGAAGCATTAGCGGCTGCCCTGCTAATCCTCCTTCTCGCCTACTTCATCCGGGGCATCACGGGTTTCGGCTCCGGACTGATTGCGGTACCCCTCCTGGCGCACTTCCTGCCTCTCCAATTTGTCGTGCCATTGGTGCTGGTGCTGGATTTTTCGGCTTCCATTGCACTCGGCGGAAAAACCCGCAAGCACATCAACTGGAACGAACTAAAACCTTTGTTGCCCTTCGGCGCGACAGGCGTGATCCTGGGCGTAACGCTGCTCATCCACATGCCGCGCGAACCGCTGCTGATCGGCCTGGGAATTTTTGTGCTGATCTTCGGCGTGCGCAACCTGCTCAACATCCACGGCGAAGCCACCATCTCACGCTGGTGGGCCATACCGACCGGGCTCACCGGCGGCACCGTTGGCGCACTGTTCGGCACGGGCGGTCCGCCCTACATCATCTATCTGTCCCACCGCCTGAAAGACAAAGCCGAACTGCGCGCCACCTTCTCCGGCCTGTTCACCCTGGAGGGCGGACTGCGCGTCATTGCCTTCCTCGCTACTGGCCTGCTGCTGCAGAGCGGGATGCTCACGGCCATCCTCGCCGCCCTGCCGGTCATGGCGCTCGGCCTGTATCTCGGCCACCGCGCCCACCTCGGCATCTCCAGCCCGCAAATACTCAAGCTCATCGGCGTACTGCTCATCGGCAGCAGCGCCTCACTGATCTGGAAAGCCTTGGCCTGACATCCCCATCAACCCCGCGGGTGATGGCTGGCATGCAATTGCTTCAGGCGCTCCCGCGCCACATGAGTGTAGATTTGAGTGGTAGAGATATCGGCGTGCCCGAGCAGCATCTGCACCACGCGCAAATCAGCACCATGATTAAGCAGATGGGTAGCGAAGGCATGGCGCAAGGTATGTGGAGATAATGGTTTCCCTACCCCACCCTGGATGGCGCGGCGCTTGATCAAATACCAGAAGGCCTGACGCGTCATTGCCCCGCGCCGTGCAGTGACAAACAGAGCGTCGCTGGTTTTGCCATTCAGCAGATGCGGACGTGCTCCGGTCAGATAGCGCTTTAGCCAGCCAACAGCCTCTTCGCCCAGAGGGACCAGTCTTTCCTTGCCGCCTTTACCCATCACGCGCACCACGCCCATATCCAGGCTTGCTTCCGCCACCTTCATCGTCACCAGTTCGGAAACCCGCAGGCCGGTGGCATAAAGTGTTTCCAACATCGCCTTGTCGCGCAGTCCCAGCGCGTCGCCAATATCAGGCGCATTCAACAAAGCTTCCACATCTGCTTCGGTCAGGCTTTTTGGCAGCGCCCGGACCTGTTTCGGCGAGGCGATATTGAGCGTAGGGTCGACGTTTATCCGGCCCTGGCGCAACAGGTAGCGGTAAAACCGCCGAAAGCTGGAAAGCTCGCGACTCGCTGTACTGGCCCGGGTTTTCACCACGTTGTACTGATGCGACAAGAATCCCTCCAACTCGGCGTGACCCGCCTCCTGCAAGCTCTTGCTGCATGTTCCCTGGAGCCAAACGGAGAACTGCTGCAAATCGCGCCGGTAGCTCTCCAGTGTGTTGCGCGCCAGACCTTCCTCCAGCCACAGCGCATCACAGAATTCGTCAAGCAGGCTGTCTGCGTTCATGCTGTAGCAGCCAACGTTTAATTGCCAGCGGATCGCCGCTGGTACTGTTCATGAATCCGCCCAGACCGTCTCGCGCCAGCACGCGGTGGCAGGGGATGATCACGGGAATAGGATTGGCACCGCAGGCTTGCCCCACCGCGCGTGGCGCGGTGTGAAGCCGATTGGCCAACTCGCCATAGCTTTGTGTCGAGCCGCTGGGAATCTGTCGCAACGCCTGCCACACCCTGGACTGAAACACGGTGCCATGCAATGCGAGTGGCAGGTCAAAGCAAAAGAGAGGATCGGCAAGATAGGCCTGCAACTGCGAGCAAACCTGCCTGGAAATAACATCCTGTGGCGCCAGAACCGGTGTTCCAGGCGGCAGAAAATCAAGACCGGTCAGCGCTGTGCCATCGGTCATGATGCCGAGCACCGCAAACGGTGCAGGAAATCTCGCCTGGTAAGTCATTACCTCGCAACCGCGCAATTCAAAACAAGCACCCTTTACAATTGCTCCCAAATCGGAGCAAGCACCCTTTACCATCGCTCCTTCTCCCTCTGGGAGAAGGAGCGATGAGGGAAGCCCCTCGTGGGAGAGGGACATCATGACCAGACAGCGCATGACCACATTCTAGCCGATCAAAATAACAAAGGCCACGAAGGCAATGCCTTCGTGGCCTTTGGACTACAGCCTACAGGCTTACAGAGCCGGCTTTGCCGTCTGAGTGCGGGCGACCAGCTTTTCCTTGATACGTGCAGATTTGCCGGAGCGATCACGCAGGTAGTACAGCTTGGCGCGGCGCACGTCGCCGCGGCGCTTCACTTCGATGCTGGCAATCAGCGGGGAGTGGGTCTGGAAAGTACGCTCTACGCCTTCGCCATTGGAAATTTTACGGACAATAAAGGCGGAGTTGAGTCCTCTGTTACGCTTGGCAATCACCACACCTTCAAAAACCTGAACCCGCTTGCGGGTACCTTCCACGACATTCACGCCGACGATCACCGTGTCGCCTGGTGCGAAATCGGGGATGGTTTTGCCCAGGCGGGCGATTTCTTCCTGTTCAAGCTGCTTGATGATATCCATTTAAAACTCCTTGCTTCGTTATTTATTGGATTCCTGTTCCTGCTGGTTTTCTGCTTTAAATGCAGCCAGCAGCCCGGATTCCTCTTTTGTCAACTGACGGGCAGCCAATAAATCCGGCCGCCTCAACCAGGTCCTGCCCAACGCCTGCTTTAACCGCCAACGTTGAATTTCTGCATGGTGCCCGGACATCAACACCTCCGGCACCGTCTCACCCTGATAAACCTCGGGGCGGGTATAGTGAGGGCAATCCAGCAGCCCGTCCACGAATGAATCCTGTACTGCCGATTCGGCATCGCCGAGTACGCCCGGCAACTGCCTGACAACGGCATCAATCAACACCATCGCCGCCAGTTCCCCGCCGGACAATACGTAGTCACCGATCGAGATTTCTTCATCCACCTGATGGCGCAACAAGCGCTCGTCCACACCTTCGTAACGGCTCGCCAGCAGCACCAAACCTGGCTCCTGGGTCAGTTCCATCACACGCTGGTGGGTTAGCATCTTGCCTTGAGGTGAAAGATGTATCACCCTCGGGCTTGCCACACCGGCCAGCTTCTGCCGCTCTTTTGCAGCCAGGATCGCCTGTTCCAGCGGCTCGGCCAGCATCACCATGCCTGGCCCGCCTCCGTAGGGGCGATCATCTACCGTACGATAGTTGTCCTCGGTGAAATCGCGCGGATTCCACAACTGCAACTGGAAACGCTCCTGCTCCAGCGCGCGCCGGGTGATGCCGTGTTTGGCAAGTGCCTCGAACATCGGCGGGAACAAGGTAATGACGTCGAAATTCAATAATCCGCGTCCCAGTCCACGTCGATTCGCCCCGCCGCCAAGTCAACTTTGAGGATGACCTGAGCAATAAACGGGAGCAACCTTTCGCGCTCCCCCTCTACCACCAGCACGTCATTCGCGCCGGTTTCCAGAAGCTCTGCCACCTTGCCCAGCACTTCAGCCTGAACATTCACTACTTCCAGACCAATCAGATCGGACCAGTAATATTCATTTTCAGGCGCTTCCGGCAGCGCCTCGCGCGGCACTGCAACTTCAAGACCCTTCAGCGCCGCTGCGGCATCGCGGTCATTACACCCGTCCAGCCTGGCAACCAGGGTCTTGTGATGGGCTTCCGAGTCCAGCACCTTGACCTCGCGCCACTGCTCGCCCCGCCCAAGACTCCAGACAGGAAAAGCCAGCAGCCCATTGATTTTTTCGGTAAACGGCTGCACCTTGACCCAGCCGAGGACGCCGAACGGGGCGGCGATGCGCCCCATTACTACCAGATTCTTAGGCGGCGGCACGCTTGACGAGCTTGGCCACAGCGTCGGACAGCAACGCGCCGTGTCCCTGCCAGTAGCTGATGCGCTCACTGTCGAGGCGCACAGCTTCCTGACCTTCACGCGCAACCGGGTTGTAGAAACCCACGCGCTCAATGAATCTGCCGTCACGACGATTGCGGGAATCAGCCACGACTACGTTGAAAAACGGGCGCTTCTTGGCACCACCACGGGCAAGTCGAATCACAACCATAATTAAATGTCACCCTTAAAAAATTCGGTCTAAAAAGCCGGCCATTTTACGCTAAGTTTTGGAATAAACGCAAGAAAGATTATTTACATACCGGGTAACATGCCCTTCATACCCCTCATCATCTTCGCCATCCCGCCCTTGGCGACCATCTTCATCATTTTCTGGGTTTGCTCGAACTGGTTCAGCAAGCGATTCACTTCCTGCACCTGCACCCCGGCACCAGCGGCGATACGGCGCTTGCGCGAAGCCTTGAGGAGTGCCGGATTGCGGCGCTCTCCCGGCGTCATCGAGTTGATAATGCCCTCGATACGATTAATCGACTTGTCGTCCGCCATGCCCGCCGCTGCCTGCCCCATCTGTGCTGGCAGCTTATCCATCAGAGCAGCGACACCGCCCATTTTTTTCATTTGTTGCAGTTGTGCCTTGAAATCTTCGAGATCGAAGCTCTTGCCGGACTTCATTTTCTTTGCCAGCTTGACCGCTTCTTCCTGGTCGACGCCGCGATGGGCTTCTTCAATCAGGGACAACACGTCGCCCATGCCGAGAATCCGAGAAGCCATCCGCTCCGGATGGAAGGCTTCGAGACCACCTACTTTTTCACCTACGCCAGCGAACTTGATCGGCTTCCCGGTGACTTGGCGCACCGACAGCGCCGCACCACCGCGTGCATCGCCGTCGAGCTTGGTGAGCACCACGCCGGTCAACGGTAACGCCTCACTGAAAGCCTTGGCGGTATTAACCGCGTCCTGCCCCTGCATGGCGTCGACCACAAACAGGGTCTCGATCGGTTTGAGTACTTCATGCAAGCGCTGGATTTCGGCCATCATGGCTTCGTCTATCGCCAGGCGACCCGCGGTGTCTATAATCAGCACATCGTGGAAATGCTTGTCGGCGTAATCCCGTGCCGCCAGCGCGATCTGCTCCGGGCTCTGACCCGCTTCGGCAGAAAAATAATCCGTCTCGATCTGCTGCGCCAAGGCACGCAACTGTTCCATCGCCGCCGGGCGATAAACGTCACAACTTGCCAGCAGCACTTTTTTCTTCATCTGCTCACGCAGGTATTTGGCCAGCTTGGCCGAGGTAGTGGTTTTACCCGCGCCCTGAAGGCCCGCCATCAGTATCACCGCGGGTGGCAGCGTGGTGAAATTGAGCGCGGCGTTCTGGCCACCCATCAGTCGGGCCATTTCCTGGTGGACAATGCCGATCACGGCTTGGCCTGGGGTCAGACTGGCCAGCACCTCCTGGCCCTGTGCACGCTCCTTGACGTGGGCAATGAAATCCTTCACCACCGGCAAGGCGACATCCGCCTCGAGCAGAGCCATGCGCACTTCGCGCAGGGCATCCTGAATATTAGCTTCGGTCAGGCGAGCCTGGCCGCGCAGGGTTTTGATTACACCGGAAAGGCGATTGGTGAGATTGTCGAACATGGTGGCAAAATGTCCTGTCTAAGGGCTCGTTAATGGATAAGTTGGGCATACGCTGGGGCTGGCTGGGGTGCAGTCCTAGGCGCAAGACGCGCCGTTGTGTCATTCACAACAAGCGGCTCGCAACACCGGAATGCACCCCAACCAGCCCCAGCCCGAAGGGTTGCCGCGTATTCGGGCGTCTGCGGCGTTGCGAGGCTTGCGAATGGAACAACCATTCGCCGCACCTCGCGCCTTGCATCCATCCCGGATACGCGGCAACGTATGTTCAACTTACCCATTAACGAGCCCTCGATGTTAATCCGAATGCGGATAGTGTAGACTTTGGGTTTAGAGAAACAATAACGCCGACAAGTTTACAACACAATGAGCGGTTCACTCCATTTCCTCGCCTTTCTGCTTTACAGCGCGCTCGGTCTGATTTTCTGGCGCTCGGTCTGGCGCTCGGTCGGCCCGGAAATAGCGCACCACACCGCCGAAACCTCGGTGGCCTGGCGTCTCGCCATACTGGTGCCACTCGCGCTGCATGGCGCACTGCTGCAACTCTCTCTGCTTCCCGGCGCAGGCCTGAACCTCGGCATCGGCAATACGATATCGGCGATCTCCTGGCTCACCGTACTGATTTACTGGCTCGCCAGCTTCCGTTACAACATGGAAGGCTTGCAAACCCTGGTATTGCCCGGCGCTGCGGTCTGTCTGCTGCTGCCGCTGATTTTTCCGGAAGCGCATACCATCGCCCATACCGAACTACCGCTTTTCAAGGTTCATCTGCTGATTTCGGTACTCGCCTACAGCCTGTTCACTATCGCGGCAGTGCACGCGGTGCTAATGGCCGTGGTTGAACGTCGCCTGCACGGCCACGCCCTGTCACGCCTCCAGGGGAAATTGCCCCCCCTGCTGGCGATGGAGGCGCTGCTGTTTCGTATTATCACGGTGGGCTTTGTCCTGCTCACCCTGTCTATCCTGAGCGGCGTGATGTTCTCCGAGGAACTCTTCCACAAACCCCTGCAGTTCAACCACAAATCGCTGTTCGCACTACTTTCCTGGGGCATTTACGCAGCCCTGCTGGGAGGGCGAAAAATTTACGGCTGGCGTGGTCGCACCGCCATCCTCTGGACGCTCGCTGGATTTGCGATGCTGCTGCTGGCCTATCTCGGGAGCAAATTCGTGCTGGAAATAATCCTGCAACGCTGACCCACCAGTGATGCGTAATGGGGCAGGAGAAAACGTCGCCAGCTTAACCATTACCCATCACGCTTTTATATAGCATGAAGGCATTTCACCTTGGATGACATCTCAACAAGCGCGTTGTTTTCGGTGCTGATGCTTCTTCTGTTTTTTTCGGGCTTTTTTTCCATGTCCGAAACCAGCATGATGGCACTTAACCGCTACCGGCTGAAGCATCTATCCAATCGTGGGCATCGCGGTGCGCAACTTACGTCCCTATTGCTCGAAAAAACCGACAAATTGCTCGGTGTAATTCTGCTCTGCAACAATCTGCTTAACGCTGCGGCGGCCACACTGGTCACCGTGATCACCGTCCGCCTGATTGGCGAGAGCGAATTCGCGTTGGCTGTCGGCACTTTATCCATCACTGCCGCACTTCTGGTATTCAGCGAAATCACCCCGAAAGTGATAGGGGCTGCCTATCCGGAGCGCATCGCGATCCCTTCCAGTTACATCCTCGCTCCCTTGCTCAAGCTTTTCTACCCGGTGATCTGGCTCCTCAACCTGTTCGTTCAGGCCCTGCTCTGGTTGCTGCGCCTGAAACCGCCAAGCGCCTCCGCAGCCCATCTCAACATGGAAGAGCTGCACACCCTGGTGCTGGAGGCTGGGCATTACATTCCGCCCAAGCACCAAAGCATTTTCCTCAACCTGTTCGAGTTGGAAAACATCGGTGTCGACGACATCATGATCCCGCGCAACCAGATTGAGGCAATCGACCTTGATGCCCCCGAAGAAATGATACGGGAACAACTCGCCACCAGCCACCACACACGATTACCTGTGTACCGGGGCAGACTGGACAATATCGTTGGTGTAATCCATATCCGCCATGTCCTGCACCAGGTTCGCAACAGCGAAATCAATACCGAAATGCTGCAGGAAATTGTTCGCGAACCTTATTTCATCCCCGCCGGAACCTCGCTTTTTTCCCAGCTGCAACACTTCCAGGAAAATCGCCGCCATATCGGCCTGGTGGTGGACGAGTATGGCGAATTGCTCGGATTGGTGAGCCTGGAGGACATTCTGGAAGAAATTGTCGGCGAATTCGGCTCACAGCCCACTGCCCACGGAGGCATCTACCCGCAAGACGATGGTAGCTGGCTGGTCGATGGCGGCTGCTCTCTGCGTGACCTGAACCGTAAGCTCAAACTCAATTTACCGCTGGATGGACCAAAGACCCTGAATGGCCTAGTTCTCGAGCATTTCGAAGATATCCCGGAAGCCGGCACCAGCTTCAAAATTAACGGGCACACACTCGAAATTGTCCAGACTCAGGATCGCATTGTCAAAGTCGTGCGTATTTTCCCACTCTCATCCTCCTCGGAATAGACTTCGCCGTCTTTACAAAAAAACTTGCCAAGTGCATTATTGGGCTGTTTTTAATCCCTAGGCGGACAATCCCAGATGGCAGCAGCAACAACTTCGACCAAGCTTAGCGGACTGGCCAACGCACTGGTTCAAAGCGGGCGCCTGCTGGAGGCCGATGCCGAAGCTATTCAGTCCCAGGCTGGCGTCGATGAAACCGGCTTTGTTACCCAGTTGGTGCAAAGCAAAAAAATGAGTTCCCTGGAGGTTGCAGAATTTGCTGCGCGGACATTCGGCTTTCCCCTGCTGGATTTGACTGCTATCGATGCGGATCACCTGCCCAATGATGTGCTCGATGCCAAGCTGATCAGAAGCCGGCGCGTTCTGGCCCTGCAAAAGCGCGGCAATCGCCTGTTTATCGCCACCTCCGATCCAGCCAACCTGCGCGCCCTGGACGATGTGCGCTTCAAAACCAGCCTCACGGTTGAGCCGGTGGTAGTAGAAGACGACAAACTCGGCAAGCTGATAGACAAAATTGCCGAAGCTACTGACACTACCCTGCAGAATCTGGCTGGCGATGACATCAACCTTGAATTCACCGACGAGGAAGCGCTGGCGCAAAAAGATGAGGGCGCCAGCGCGGAAATCGACGACGCCCCAGTCGTCCGTTTCCTCCAGAAAATTCTGCTGGACGCGATCAATGCCGGCGTTTCAGACATCCATTTTGAACCCTACGAAAAATACTACCGCATCCGCTATCGCCTCGACGGCATACTCTCCGAAGTAGCGCAACCGCCCCTGGCAATCAAGGAAAAGCTCTCATCCCGCATCAAAGTGATTTCCAAGCTCGACATTTCTGAGAAACGGGTGCCTCAGGACGGCCGAATGAAGCTGGTGCTGTCCAAGAACCGCGCCATTGACTTCCGCGTCAGCACTCTGCCTACTCTGTACGGCGAAAAAATCGTGATGCGGATTCTCGACCCGTCCAGCGCCACGCTGGGTGTTGATGCCCTGGGCTACGAGCCGGACCAAAAAGAGTTTCTGCTCAATGCCGTCCGCCGCCCTTATGGCATGGTGCTGGTAACCGGGCCAACCGGCAGTGGCAAAACCGTATCGCTTTATACCTGCCTGAATATCCTGAACGAACCCGGCGTTAACATCTCCACCGCGGAAGACCCAGCTGAGATCAACCTTCCCGGCGTCAACCAGGTTAACGTCAACGACAAGGCTGGACTGACCTTCTCCGCAGCACTCAAGTCCTTTCTGCGTCAAGACCCGGATGTCATCATGGTGGGTGAGATCCGCGACCTGGAAACGGCGGACATCTCGATCAAGGCAGCGCAAACCGGCCACATGGTTCTGTCCACCCTGCACACCAACGATGCTCCAGGCACCTTGACCCGTCTGATGAACATGGGAGTCGCCCCTTTCAACATCGCCTCCGCAGTCATCCTGATTACCGCACAGCGTCTGGCGCGGCGCCTGTGCAAGTGCAAACAGCCCATCGAAATTCCCAGAGAAGCACTATTGCGTGCCGGCTATACCGAAGAGGATCTCGACGGCAGTTGGCAGCCTTATGGCCATATCGGTTGTGAAATCTGCAAGGGCACCGGCTACAAGGGGCGAGTCGGCATCTACCAAGTCATGCCGATCAGCGACGAAATGAGCCGCATCATCATGAAAAACGGCACCGCGCATGACATCGCCGACCAGGCAAAGCGCGAAGGTATTCGCGACCTACGTCAATCCGGACTGATCAAAGTAAAAGCCGGACTGACAACGCTGGAAGAAATCGAAGCCGTCACCAACGAGTAAAGGGATACGCATGGCCGTCGCAAAAAAGGTAGCAGTGAAAGATCTCCTCTACGTTTGGGAGGGGACGGATAAAAAAGGTAAAGCTGTAAAGGGCGAGATAAGCGCACCGGGTGCGGCGGTAGTGCGTACCATGCTGCGGCGTCAAGGCATTACCGTTCTCAAGGTTAAAAAACTAGGTGGTTTCAAAACAGGCAAGAAAGTCACTGAAAAAGACATCGCCCTTTTCACACGGCAACTGGCCGTCATGATGAAAGCCGGCGTTCCGCTGCTCCAGTCCTTCGATATTGTCGGCAAGGGGCATAGCAATCCGTCCGTATCGAAGCTGCTTGGCAATATCAAGGCTGACATCGAAACCGGTAGCAGCATGAGCCAGGCCTTCCGCAAACACCCATTGTATTTCGACGCGCTGTACTGCAATTTGGTCAACGCTGGCGAACAGGCGGGCATTATCGACACGGTGCTGGACCGCCTCGCGACCTACAAGGAAAAGATCCTCGCCATCAAAGGCAAGATCAAATCCGCGCTGTTTTACCCCATCTCTATTCTGGTAGTTGCATTCGTCATCACTGCCGTGATCATGATCTTCGTCGTACCAGCTTTCAAAGATCTGTTTACCAGCTTTGGCGCTGACCTCCCCACTCCGACGCTAGTGGTAATGGCCATCTCAGACTTTTTTGTTGCCTACTGGTGGGCGATTTTCGGTGTTATCTGGGGTAGCCTCCAGTTCTTTTTCTACACCTGGAAACGCTCGAAAAAAATGCAGTACTTCATGGACCGACTGTCTCTGCAACTGCCTATATTTGGCGCAGTAATCGAGAAAGCTACTATCGCGCGCTGGACCCGCACCCTTTCCACCATGTTTGCCGCCGGCGTCCCCCTGGTTGAAGCGCTTGACTCGGTCGGCGGCGCTGCTGGCAACGTCTTGTACCTTGATGCCACGAAAAAAGTCCAGAGCGAAGTCAGCACCGGCACCAGTCTGACCGTGGCGATGCAGAACACCAACCTGTTTCCCAACATGGTCCTGCAAATGGTCGCCATCGGCGAGGAGTCAGGCGCTTTGGACTCTATGCTCTCCAAGGTGGCCGATTTTTACGAAGCCGAAGTAGACGATGCCGTGGGAGCGCTTTCCAGCCTGATGGAGCCGATCATCATGGTGGTTCTGGGCGTGATTATTGGTGGCCTGGTTATAGCCATGTATCTGCCTATCTTCAAGATGGGTAGCGTCATTTAAAACCAGTCCTGAGTAGCTGACACTGGGTACTCAGGACTCCGGACCCAAATAATGATCTTCGAACCACTGCAATCCTCCCCGGCACTGTACGTTACAGTGGTTGCACTACTTGGCCTGATGGTCGGCAGTTTCTTGAATGTCGTCATCCATCGTCTGCCCAGGATGATGGAGCGCGAGTGGCGCGAGCAATGCAGTACTATTGACGGAGAAGGAACTCCACCCGCCACACCCTATAACCTGGTTATTCCGCGCTCGGCCTGCCCGTCCTGTGGCCACATGATATCGGCATGGGAAAACATTCCGCTAATTTCCTGGCTGATCTTGCGTGGCCGCTGTGCACACTGCAAGACCCCGATCAGCCCACGTTACCCCATAGTTGAGGCCCTTACCGGCATTATCAGCGGCTACGTCGCCTGGCGTTTCGGCTTCGGCCCGACTGCCTTGGCCGCCCTGCTCTTCACCTGGGCACTGATCGCACTGACCTTCATCGACTTCGACACTCAACTGCTGCCAGACAGCATCACCCAACCCCTGATCTGGCTCGGCCTGCTACTCAATCTCAACGGCTTTTTCACCAGTCTCAACGAAGCACTGGTCGGAGCCGTGGCGGGCTACCTGTCGCTCTGGAGCGTTTACTGGCTGTTCAAGCTAGCCACAAAAAAGGAAGGTATGGGCTATGGTGATTTCAAGCTGCTTGCCGCGATCGGGGCATGGCTGGGCTGGCAGATGCTGCCGCTGGTCATCCTGCTTTCTTCCCTGGTAGGTGCCGTGGTCGGCATCTCACTGATCCTGTTTGCCGGCCATGGCCGCCAGATTCCAATCCCTTTCGGCCCCTACCTCGCGGGCGGCGGCCTGATTGCCCTGCTGTGGGGAAAGCAAATTACCCAGGCTTATCTTGGGCTCTAGGACATGCTGGTGATCGGTCTTACTGGCGGCATCGGCAGCGGAAAAAGTAGTGCCGCCCGGATTTTTGCCGCCCTGGGTGCCGCCGTCATCGACACCGATGAGATTGCGCATCGCCTGACGGCAAAAGGCACTCCCACCCTTACCGCCATCATCGAGGAGTTCGGCACCAGCTACCAATTGCCGGATGGAAACCTCGACCGCGCCAGCTTGCGCAAACGGGTATTTTCCGATCAGGCCGCCAAAGCAAAGCTGGAAGCACTACTCCACCCTCTGATCAAACAACAGGTAATCGCGGAAATGAAAGGGGCACAGGGACCCTATCTGGTGTTGGTGATCCCGCTATTTTTTGAAACCGGTGCATACTTTGATCTGGTTAACAGGCGACTGGTAGTGGATTGCGATGAAAATCAGCAAATTGCCCGCACCATGTCCCGTAGCAAGCTCTCCGCCGAAGAGGTGAGGTCCATCATGGCTCACCAGACTCCTCGCGCGGAGCGCATCAAACAAGCTGATGACATTCTGTCCAACATGGGCAACCATGCAGATCTTGAAAAACACGCTCAGGAATTACATCAGCATTACTTGACACTGGCGTTGCAGCAGCAGAGTTGAAGCTACTTCACTAAAAATCGAAACAATTCAAAGTTTCATGTAATTATGTTAATACAAATTCTTGTCAGATCGCTTATAATTCGGCAGTATTGAACTTTGCCGACCCAAGACCCGACAGTGATCACCTACGACCACCCTCTCAACGAGCGGATTCGCACTCTCCTGCGACTGGAGGATCTCTATGCCAAAGTGCAGTACTTTTCCGCTCAGTCGCATCAGATGGATCACCACGCAGCACTGCTGGTTCTGTTTGAAATTCTGGAAGTTTCCTGCCGGCCCGATCTAAAATCCGACCTGCTCCAGGAACTTGAGCGGCAAAAACAAACTCTGGAAGCCCTGCGCAACAATCCCGCCATTTCGGAAGAAGCCTTGAATGAGGTGCTGCATGATATCGACAATGTCTCTGGCCTTCTGCACAGCCTGCCTGGCAAGGTTGGCCAGCATCTACGCGAGAATGAATGGCTGATGAGCATCAAGCAACGCACCTCTATTCCCGGCGGGGTATGCGAATTCGACCTGCCCTCCTATCATTTCTGGCTTAACCAGGATGAAAGCCTGCGCCGTCAGAATCTGACGGAATGGCTGGAGCCGATGCTGCCGATTCGGGATGGATTGAGGATCATCCTGCGTATGTTGCGCGACAGTGGCAAGTCCAGCCATCACTCCGCACAGCAAGGCGCCTTTCAGCAGATGCTGAGTGGCAGGGTTGCACAGATGTTGCGCATCTCTGTCCCACTCGACCTACCCTATTTCCCGGAAATCAGCGCCAACAAATATGCGATCAACATCCGCTTCACCGCTCTGGGCGGCCCCCAGAAGCCACGGGGATGCGACACTGACGTTGAATTTGATTTAACTCTCTGCAACCTTTAAGGCCAGGCAATCACTAGTTGGCATTACCGCACATGAATACCACTACAAAACCTTCGCCCTCAGTCCCGTGTCCCGTTTGTAACAACCTCGCACCCTTCAGCCCGAAAAATCCTTTCCGCCCATTCTGCTCTGAACGCTGCAAACTGATAGATCTCGGTCAATGGGCAACGGAGGGCTATCGTATCCCGCTAGACGAAGAAGAGACGGAAAAGGGCGAGGATCACAACTAGCCTACTGCTTAACCGCGACAAAGGGGATTTGCCGCTTTACGCCGTCCAGTTCCAACGTCATAGTCCAATTGCTGACGCCGCTAACACATACAGGCAACAGGATATTTCCTTGCCATGCCCCATCGGCTATACGTTGCAACACATAATGGTTTGGCCCCATGTTCATGCCCTGCATGGCAAAATCTGCGGTGACCGGGCCGGCATCGGACGCCTTCACCACCAGATCGAACCGCTTGAGAGGCGTCGGGGCGGACAGAAATTTGACTTCCGCCCTCCGTGCCCCGAACTCCACTTGGCAACCTTGAACCAGGTCGGGGCAATGCACCGTCAATATCGGCCCGCCAGCATCACCGCTTATAAGGCGTGGCAAGCCCAATGCCAGCAGCACAGGCAGGAGCAACAGCAGGAATGGCCAGATTTTTTTCATATTCATGCCTGCCATGCCCCACGCAACATGGCGATTCCATGAGCACCATGCTGCCATGCTTCGTCCATATCTGCGCGGGAGACCCCGCCCAGCGCATAGACCGGCATCGGCAAATCCCTAACCAGGCGCGCAAAACCCTCCCAGCCCAGAGCCGGCGCTCCAGGATGGCTCTGGGTCGGCAATACCGGAGACAGCAATGCGAAATCCAGCTCCAGTTCGACAACCCTCTCCAGCTCTTGCCTGTCATGGCAGGAAGCGCCCACTAACTCCACTTCCGGCCGGGCCGCCAACGCCATCAGCTGCGCTGAGTTCAGCTGCACCCCATCCGCCCCGACCTCCCGGGCCAAGGCTGTATCACTGTTGATCACCACGCGCGCGCCGTAGGCATGCGCCTGCCGCACTACCTCGGCAGAGAAAGCGCGCAATGTTGCCGCATCCATAGCCTTTTCTCGCACCTGGATCAGTTTGACTCCCTGCTGCAGCGCAGCCTGCAACCTCTCCATAAATGGCTCCACACCCAATTCGGCAGCATGCGTAATCGCACACACCGGGGGTAAGTTGAGCGAGCGAAGAACTGGTCCATTAGCCGGCAATAACGGCGTTACGTTCACCGCACCGGGGTATTGCCAGGAAAGACGCTGGTTTTCCTTGCCGTGAGGCTCACCGTGCCAGCTCACCACGCGAAAAAAATGCAGCCGCACCTTGGCATGGGGGTAGGTATAAACGCGAGTAAGCCAGGGATGCGCCACATCAACATCAATTCCCAGTTCCTCATGCAACTCCCGAACCAGCGCATGGTAGGGCGACTCGCCGGCTTCGATCTTGCCGCCGGGAAACTCCCACCATCCGGCATAAGGTTTGCCAACCGGACGCTCCGCCAGTAAAAACTCGCCATCTGACCGCTGCATGACGGCGGCGGCAACCTCCAGAACGTTCGTCATCAGCTTCGGTACTCGGCGTTGATCTTGACGTAGTCATAAGAGAAGTCGCAGGTCCATACCGTGGCCGCAGCAGAACCTCGACCAAGCAGTACCCGCACAGTGATCTCGGACTCTTTCATCACCCGCTGGCCGTCCTGCTCCTGATAGCTCGCCGCGCGGCCACCGTTTTCCGCTACCAGCACATCCCCCAGATAGAGTTTGAGCCTGTCCACATCCAGGTCGGCAATGCCGGCATAGCCGATGGCGGCGAGTATCCGCCCCAGATTGGGGTCGGAAGCGAAGAACGCGGTTTTGACCAGAGGCGAGTGCGCGATGGCATACGCCACCTGGCGGCATTCCGCTTCAGAGGCCCCACCCTCGACGGCAATGGTCATGAACTTGGTCGCGCCCTCGCCATCCCGGACGATGGCCTGGGCTAGTGCTTGCGACACCTCGGTAACGGCATCGCGCAAAGCCGCGTAGTGAGAGCTCGCCGCATCGGTGATTTCCGCCATGCCGGTCTCGCCGGTCGCGATCAGCATGAAGGAATCGTTGGTGGAAGTATCGCCATCCACCGTGATGCAGTTGAAGGAACGGTCGGCGGCATGACGCACTAGCGCCTCCAACAGGGGCTGGCTGAGCGCTGCATCGGTAGCGACATAGCCAAGCATGGTCGCCATGTTGGGGTGAATCATGCCGGAGCCCTTGGCAATACCGGTGATGGTGACCATCGCGTCGCCCAGCCTGATCTGTTTCGACACTGCCTTGGACACGATGTCGGTGGTCATGATCGCCTGCGCAGCGTCGAACCAGTTGCTTTCTTTAAGGTCGGCCACTGCCGCCGGCAGGCCGGCAACAATCTTCTCTACCGGCAGCGGCTCCAGGATCACGCCAGTGGAGAAAGGCAGCACCTGTTCCTGCGCACAACCCAGCAGCTTTGCCACCTCGGCGCAGGTTCGCCGGGCGCGATTCAAACCCTCTTCTCCCGTGCCGGCGTTGGCGTTGCCGGTATTCACCACCAGTGCGCGTATACCCTTGCCGACCGCCAAGTGGCTCTGGCACAGCACCACCGGCGCGGCGCAGAAGCGATTCAGGGTAAACACGCCCGCCACGCGGGCCTTTTCACCCAACTGCATGACCAGCAGATCCTTGCGGTCCGCCTTTTTAATGCCGGCTTCGGCGATGCCGAGGCGCACACCCTTCACAGGCAGCAGTTGATCGGGATTAGGTGGCGCAAGATTGACGGGCATTAAGGTATCCTGAACGGTAAAATTGGCGAATTGGATTATTTTAAACCAAAAGACCGTCAGAACGCCTCTCGGCATGCAGGTTTTAAACTTCTATTCCAATGCCTGTCCGCAATGCATGCAGTTCCGCCAGGCAGAAATGGATATAGGCCAGACCGATGTAGATCGGTAGAAGCAGGTTGAGAAAGGGCACGAACTGCACCAGTCCGAGCAGTCCACCCAGAACGTACATCCTGCCTCCGGCCCGCTCCACGACTTGCTGGTACTCCTCGCGTGAGGCATGGTCGGCGAGCGCATCGTAGCGAAACAGGCGCTGGTTTAAGTAAGCGGAAAGAAAAACCGGCACAATCAGTGCGAATGGTCCAAACAGCCACAACGGCAGCGCAAGCAGCCATAACACGGCAAACACGAAAACTCCGGCCAGCCCGTTCCAGATAGACCCCATCATGGTACCACCTCGCTTCAGCTCCATACCTGGGTAGTCCCTCTCGGCAACAAAACGCACCATATAGGGCATTGCCACCACTGCGGCGATAAGAAGCGCGGTCACCACTCCCAGCGGAACTACCACCATGATGGCCAGCGTGGTTGCGGCGGCTCGCGCCACCCAGGAAAGTTCGTGCCGCCCCAGGAAATCGTGCACAGCGGCGTGATCAATCAAGCCTTGCAGCCCGGCCACCCAATCAGACCAGAAAAAGAAAGCCAACCCACCCCACAGGATAGTCGCCAGCACTACAGGCCACAGCACCAAAGCCAGCATCTTCGGTTGAAACAAGCTTTTTAACGCCTTCAGCAAGGCATTCAGGATTTCCCGCATAATACCGCCCTCTTCCACAAATCAGATTGATCTATTGATCGTCCACACACTTCCAGAATACATTGTAGCAACGAATTTTCACCGAAAAAAAAGCCGGCAATCCTGCCGGCTTTTGTGCCACTCAACTTTACCTCAGCTCAGCTTGCCATGGCACTGTTTGTACTTCCTGCCCGAACCGCATGGGCAGGGATCGTTACGTCCAACCTTGTCGCCGGCTCGAACGAAGGGGTGATGATCTTCATCCTCTGCATCTTCGGCGGCCCCGCCCAGCGCCTCGTCGTAATCGGCATGGTGGTATTGGACATTGGACGGTTGCGGCTGGGCTTCAACCGCTTCCACATCCTCTTCACTGCGGATCTGCACGGTCAGCACGATCTTGGTGACATCACGTTTGACGCGATCGAGCATATCGGAGAACAACTCGAATGCTTCGCGCTTGTATTCCTGTTTCGGATTTTTCTGAGCGTAACCGCGCAAATGGATACCCTGGCGCAAATGATCCAGCGCCGCCAGATGCTCGCGCCAGTGCGTATCCAGGCTTTGTAACATCACAGCGCGTTCGAAATGGTGCATGGTTTCGACGCCGACCGATTCCAGCTTGTGCTGGTACTGTGTGTTGGCCGCATCGATGATGCGTTTGCGCAGACCATGCTCGTCCAGGCTGGACTCTTTATCCAGCCACTCGCGCAACGGCAGCTCAAGCTGCCATTCGGCGTGCAGCGATTTCTCCAGCCCAGCCACATCCCACTGCTCTTCCATGCTTTCCGGCATGATGTACTGGTTGATGTGGTCGTTGACCACATCCTCGCGCATCGCCTGAATGGTTTCGGAAATATCGGCAGCCTCCAGCAACTCGTTGCGCTGGGCGTAGATTACCTTGCGCTGGTCATTGGAAACATCATCGTATTCCAGCAACTGTTTGCGGATATCGAAGTTGCGCGCCTCCACCTTGCGCTGAGCATTCTCGATAGCACGAGTCACCCACGGATGCTCGATCGCCTCGCCCTCCGGCATCTTCAGGCGATCCATGATGGCCGCCACGCGATCGGAGGCGAAAATTCGCAACAGCGGATCTTCCAGCGACAGGTAAAAACGACTTGAGCCATCATCGCCCTGACGCCCGGCACGGCCTCGCAACTGGTTGTCGACGCGGCGCGATTCATGGCGCTCGGTGCCGATGATGTGCAGACCGCCCGCCGCCAGAACCTGATCATGCACTGGCTGCCATTCACTCTTGATCGCGTTGTGGCGCTTGATCTTTTCCTCTTCGCTCAGGCTCTCGTCGTGCCGTATCTTCTCGAAATCACCCTCGATGCTTCCACCCAGTACGATGTCGGTACCGCGGCCTGCCATATTGGTAGCGATGGTGATCGCTTTCGGCCGACCTGCCTGCGCCACGATCTCGGCCTCGCGCGCATGCTGCTTAGCGTTGAGCACCTGATGTGCAAGCTTTTCTTTCTCCAGAAGGTTGGAAATGTATTCCGAAGTTTCGATTGAGGTCGTACCAACCAGAACGGGCTGCCCCCGGCTCTGGCACTCCTTGATGTCGTTGATCACCGCCTGATATTTTTCCTTGGCAGTGCGGTAAACCTGATCCATGCGATCCTGACGAATCATGGGACGGTGTGGCGGAATCACTACGGTTTCCAGCCCGTAGATCTGCTGGAATTCGTAAGCTTCGGTGTCGGCCGTGCCGGTCATGCCGGAGAGCTTCAAATACATGCGGAAATAGTTCTGGAAGGTGATCGACGCCAGAGTCTGATTTTCCTTCTGGATCGCCACGCCTTCCTTCGCCTCCACCGCCTGATGCAAGCCATCCGACCAGCGTCGCCCGGACATCAGACGACCGGTAAATTCGTCGACGATGACCACTTCGCCATTCTGTACCACATAATGCTGGTCGAGGTGATACAAAGCATGAGCGCGCAGTGCCGCATAGAGATGATGCACCAGGCTGATGTTGGCAGCATCGTAAAGACTAGTGCCGGGCAACAGCAGACCGATCTGCGTCAAAAACTGCTCGGCGTGCTCGTGCCCCTCTTCGCTGAGCAGCACCTGGTGCGACTTCTCATCCACGCTGTAATCGCCAGGCCCATCTTCCAGTTCCTGCTTGACCAGCTTCGGCGCAAGATCGTTGATGCGATGGTACAGATCGACGTTGTCCTCGGCCTGGCCGGAAATGATCAGCGGGGTACGTGCCTCGTCAATCAAGATCGAATCCACCTCGTCGACGATGGCGTAATTCAGGCTGCGCTGCACCCGCTCCGTAGGCTGGTACACCATGTTGTCGCGCAGGTAGTCGAACCCGAATTCATTGTTGGTACCGTAGGTAATGTCGGCAGCGTAGGCGGCCTGCTTCTCCTCGTGATCCATCTGCGACAGGTTGACGCCGACAGTGAGTCCGAGGAAATTGTGGATGCGGCCCATCCACTCGGAGTCACGCTTGGCCAGGTAGTCGTTCACCGTAATCACGTGCACGCCCTTGCCGGACAACGCATTGAGATAAGCGGGCAGGGTAGCCACCAGAGTTTTGCCTTCGCCGGTACGCATTTCGGCGATCTTGCCGTAATGCAGCACCATGCCGCCGACCAGCTGCATATCGAAGTGGCGCATCTCGAGCACACGCTTGCCAGCCTCGCGCACAACAGCAAAAGCCTCTGGCAGTAGCGCATCCAGAGATTCACCGTTCTGATAACGCTGCCTGAATTCATCCGTTTTGGCACGCAACTCCGCGTCGGACAGAGGCGAAATTTTCGGCTCCAGCGCGTTGATGATATGGACTGTTTGCGTGTATTGCTTGATTAGCCGATCGTTGCGGCTACCAAAGATTTTTCTGACCAGACGGGATATCATGAGTTTTCAGGAAGTAAAATAAACAAAAAGCCAGCGCCAAGCCGGGCGATGGCTGTTACTCAAAAGGATGCCTCTTGTCGAAGTTCTGACTCCAGAGGCTCATAAAGCACCAAGTCAGCCCAGATGCAGGTAATGCTCCGGATTCTGTGGAGCGCCACGGTGACGTACTTCAAAGTGCAAATGCGGCCCGGTAGAACGACCCGTGCTGCCGACCTCACCAACTTTTTGACCTTTCATCACCACGTCACCCACCTTGGCCAGCAATTTCGAAGCATGTGCGTAACGGCTGATCAGTCCGTTGCCGTGATCAATCTCTATCATATTACCATAGCCGGCATAAGTATCGGCATAAACCACAATCCCGCCCCCCGCTGCGTGTATAGCCGTGCCTGTATCAGCCATGAAATCCACACCTTCATGGAAGGCCTTCTGACCTGTGAAAGGGTCGATGCGGTAGCCGTAATTGGAGGAATACCAACCTGTACTCACCGGTCGCGAGGACGGAATGGCGACCTTCTTCGCCTGTTGCTGAACCAGCATCGCCTCCATCAAACCAAGCTGATCGGATCGGTCATCAAGTTTTTTCATTAAACCGTCAAGTTGCTGACCAAACTCGCTCATGGTCATGTCACGCGCCGGCAGACTGGACTCCGCGCCACCCTGGCCTGGCTTTTTGTCAAAATCGAATTCCTGTTTACCTATCTTTGTCAGCGTCGCCAATCGCTCGCCCAGGGAGTCGAGGCGCAGCACATGCGCCTGCATCTGACCAAGTTTCACCGCCATGGCGTTCAGATTCTCCCTCAAGTACACCTGATTCTTGGCAGCCTCGGTGCGCTGCGAGCTTAGTACCAGGGATTGCAGGTAGGGGTGGGGAATGTCCGCAGCATGAAACAACAGCAAGTAGGTAAAAACCATCGCCAGCAACAATGGAAAAACCAGAAGCGCCATACCCAAGGACATCACTTGGGAATGACTCAATGCCACGGTTTTTCCCTTTGCCAACTTACCGGAAACTAGAATAATATTCACAGTTCTCCCTTTAGTTTGTTCATCTCTTATGCCCGCCCATCTAGCACATTCATTCCTGAGCGCCGCACCCAACCTGCAGACGCTCCTTCAGCAAGCGCAAAAACTGCTGGTATTGCAGAAGGCCTGGACTGAAGTCGCGCCCAAACCGCTGGCCGCTGTGTCCAGGGTCGGCGCTGTCCGCCTGCAAACGCTGATCGTCTACGCAAACAATGGCGCAGTAGCCGGAAAACTTCGGCAATTCGTGCCCAGCCTGCTGGAAAAAATTCAAAATCGGGGGATTGAGATTACTGCAATTCGGGTGGACGTGCAAGTCGAGAGCCCGCTTCCAGGCAAAAAACCGAAGACCCTGACGGTCAGCTATAACGCTTTGAGCAGCCTGGAGAAACTGGAACAAAGCCTAGTGGATTCACCGCTGAAAAACGCCCTTCATACCTTGATCCAGCGGCATTCAGATGCGATAAAGGATTAAACGCCCCATCATCATCAAGACTACGAAAACCAGCAGAAAGATCAGAGAAAACTTGAAAATCTGCCAAGCAAAGCGAAGGTAGCGGATGTCGCGGGTAAACAGAAACATCACCACGGCAACAACAATGGCAATCAGGCCGAGATAGACAAATAACCGGAGTACTAGCAAACGCTCAAACAGCCAGGCTGCTCAACCGCTGCAATGCGGCCGGCGCATCTTCCTGGCGCTCGAAACTGACGAATTCCCACGCCTCAGCATCTTCCATCAGGCAGCGCAATAGACGGTTATTCATGGCGTGTCCGGATTTGTAGCCGGTAAACGCACCGATCAGCGGATGGCCGAGCAGGTAAAGATCGCCGATGGCATCCAGCAGCTTGTGCTTGACGAACTCATCCTCGTAGCGCAGTCCATCACTATTGAGAACGCGAAACTCATCCATCACGATCGCGTTATCGAGACTACCACCCAGTGCCAGACCCTGCGAGCGCATTGCCTCCACCTCGTGCATGAAGCCGAAGGTGCGAGCGCGCGCAATTTCCTTGACGAAGGAGGTGTCGGCAAAATCTACCGTGACGGACTGGCCGGAATTAGACAATACCGGGTGATCGAAAGCAATGGTGAGGTTCAGCCTGAAACCTGAATGCGGATCGAAGCGCACCCATTTATCACCGTCCCTGACCTCCACCGTTTTTTTGACGCGGATGAATTTTTTCGCTGCCGGCTGCTCTTCGATGCCAGCGGACTGCAGCAAAAACACGAAAGGCGAGGCGCTGCCGTCCATGATCGGCACTTCCGGCGCGGACAGGTCGACATAAGCATTGTCGATACCCAACCCAGCAAAGGCCGACATCAGATGCTCGACGGTAGACACCTTGACGCCATCCCGCACCAGTGTCGAGGACAGCCGGGTTTCTCCGACACTGTAAGGCTCCGCCTTGATGTCCACAGGCTCCGCCAGATCGACGCGACGAAACACGATACCGGTGTCGACCGCGGCCGGGCGCAAGGTGAGGTACACCTTCTCGCCGGTATGCAGCCCCACACCGGTGGCGCGTATGATATTTTTCAGTGTCCGCTGTCTAATCACAAATTTTCCCATGAGCATCATGGTGTTGTCAGAGGCCGGCAGTTTAGCACGGCGAGTGTAACAGGCCAACCCTCGCACCGAAACCGACACCCCGCGCGCCCCGTGGGCGCCGCCATTCAGCTCATCAACGCGGATCAGTCAGCTTGCTTGCGCAGGAATGCCGGAATATCGAGCAATTCCACGCCGGACTGTTTCATCGCCTCGACTTGGGCATCACGCCGACGCCGCATCACTGCTGGCTGCTCCAGTTCGGTGTAATCCACCATCATCGGCTCATTGTCGGTACCGGTCTTCGAAATCACTATGCTTAACGGCTTGCTCTGCTGACGGTTGACCGGCGAACCCAGACCGGTCGCGACCACGGTCACGCGCAATTCGTCCTGCAGCGTGCTGTCGAACACCGTACCGAAAATCACAGTGGCATCTTCTGCGGTGAAGCTGCGGATGGTGTTCATCACTTCGTAGACTTCCTCGAGATTCATATCCTCGCTGGCACTGATGTTGACCAGTACGCCGCGCGCGCCGGAAAGGTTGACATCTTCCAGCAGCGGGCTGGCCACTGCCTGCTCTGCCGCCATGCGGGCACGGTCGAGACCGGTTGCCTGGGCCGAACCCATCATCGCCATCCCCATCTCCGACATCACTGTGCGCACGTCGGCAAAATCGACGTTGATCAAGCCAGTGCATTTGATCAGCTCGGCAATTCCTGCCACCGCGCCGTGCAACACGCCATCGGCAGCCTTGAAGGCATCGCGGAAACCGATCTTGCCGCCCAGCACTTCCATCAGCTTGTCGTTGGGGATCACGATCAGAGAATCGACGTGCTGCGTCAGCGCTTCAATACCTTCGAGCGCCACTTTCATGCGCTTGCCTTCGAAACCGAACGGCTTGGTCACCACCGCCACGGTCAGTATACCCAGCTCCTTGGCTACCTCGGCCACTACCGGCGCGGCACCGGTGCCGGTGCCACCGCCCATGCCGGCAGTAATGAACAACATGTCGGCACCGTCGATCAACTCGGCGATACGCTCTCTGTCCTCCAGTGCCGCCTCGCGCCCGACTGCGGGGTTTGCGCCCGCGCCCAACCCCTTGGTGATGGCCGAGCCCAACTGCACGGTAACGCCAGCCTGATTGCGCTTGAGTGCCTGCGCATCGGTATTGACGCAGATAAACTCGACACCACCCAAACCACTGGCGATCATATGATCCACTGCATTACCGCCGCAGCCGCCCACGCCGATTACCTTGATTACCGCTTCCTGTGTTTGTGTATCCATGATCTCAAACATACCCGTCTCCTTTGTTGTTATACCCAAAGTTAAAAACCCAAAAATTACCTGCTCAAAAATTTCCCTGACAACACGCCCGCAGGGCTTGTTGCGGCGCAGACTTTCCTGCGAAGCAGGTTAGTCGTAGCCAAACCAACGCTCAAAAATTCCCTTGAAACCAACTCTTCATCCGATTGAAAATCTGTGTCACCGAGCCGTTCTGCATTGTTGCCAGGTGATGCCGCTGGTGTTGATCCATCCCCGCAAGCAGTAGTCCTACGCCGGTGGCAAAACGCGGGTTGCGCACGACCTCGGCCAGTCCGCCCACGTACTGCGGCATTCCCAGCCGCACTGGCATGTGGAACACCTCCTCGCCCAGCTCCGCCATACCCTCCATGGCACTGCTGCCACCGGTGATGACAATGCCGGATGAGAGCAGCTCCTCGAAACCGCTGCGGCGCAACTCCGCCTGCACCAGGCTGTACAGTTCCTCGACGCGCGGCTCGATCACTTCGGCCAGAGTCTGGCGGGACAGCTGGCGTGCAGGCCGGTCGCCGACGCCGAGCACCTCGATCATTTGCTTCGCGTCAGCCAGCTGGCGCAGCGCACAGCCGTATTTCACCTTCAGGTCCTCGGCATCCGCCGTCGGCGTCCTGAGCGCCATGGCCACATCGTTGGTGATCTGGTCGCCGGCGATCGGAATCACCGAGGTGTGGCGGATCGCGCCACCGGTGAATACCGCGATGTCAGTAGTGCCGCCGCCGATATCTACCAGGCACACACCCAGGTCTTTTTCATCCTCCGACAGCACCGCCATGCTGGATGCCAGCGGCTGCAGGATCAGATCGCGCACTTCCAGCCCGCACCGACGCACGCACTTGATGATGTTCTGGGCCGCGCTGATCGCGCCGGTGACGATATGCACCTTGACCTCCAGCTTCACCCCGCTCATGCCGAGCGGCTCGCGCACATCTTCTTGCCCGTCGATGATGAATTCCTGGGTAAGGATGTGCAGGACCTGCTGGTCGGTTGGAATAATCACCGCGCGGGCCGTTTCGATCACCCGGTCAACATCGGTCTGACCTACTTCCTTGTCCTTGATTGCCACCATGCCATGCGAGTTGATGCTCCTGATATGGCTGCCGGCGATACCGGTGTAGACCTCGCGAATCTTACAGTCGGCCATCAGTTCGGCCTCCTCCAGCGCTCGCTGGATGGCGTTGACAGTTGACTCTATATTCACCACCACGCCCTTCTTCAAACCGCGCGACGGCGTCTGCCCCATGCCGATGATTTCCAGCCGCCCTTCAGGCAGTATCTCCGCAACGATGGCGACGATTTTCGAGGTGCCGATATCCAGCCCCACGATCAGATTCTTTTGTTCTTTAGCCTTGCTCATCCCATCTCTCCCTTGTCAGGCGGCAACTGCCAGATAATTAGCATCACGTCGCAACCCGACTTTTTTCTTCAAATTTCCCTGACCCGGCCTTGCTGCCGGCTGCGCCTTCTTTGCTGGCATCGAAGCTATCTGTGGATAGCGCACCGCGAATCCGTTGGGATAGCGCAAGTCAGCGTAGGCAACAGCTATCGGGAGCTTGGCGACGGTCTGGTCGTACACCCCGACGAATTTCTCCAAACGCTCGTGCACCTTTTCCCTGCCCAACTCCACCACCAGTCCATTATTCAGCTTGAGCTGCAGCGCACGGCGGTCCGACAGAGTCATCCGGGTCAGAACCAGGTTGAACGGCTTGAGCATCCGACTGAATTCCTCATAACGCCCTGTCACTTCCCGTGCCGCGTCTTCCGGGCCATTGAACTCCGGCAGCACCGCATTCGAGGCCGCCCTGAACAGTTCACCCTGCGTATTGACCAACGCCGAACTACCCCAGCGCGCCAACACGACATGCTCCTCAATGGCTACTTCCAGCCTGTCCGGCCAGCGCCGCCTCACGCTTACGTTGCGCACCCAGGGCAGCTTTTCGAACGCCGAGCGTGTACGGTTTAGATCGAGGGTGAAGAAGTTTCCTTTCATCTCACGTGCCACGATAAATTTCACCTGCTCGCGGTTGACATGCTGCAACTCTCCCTTGACGTCCACCTTGCGCAGCGGAAATACCGGCAAATGCACCACCAGAAACAGCACGGCATACAGCAGCAGCACCCCTGCCAGTGCGTAAAGCATGTTTGCCAGCCACAACGTCATCTGCGTTTTATCCCACACGGTTCAGTTCCAGTTCCCGAGCGCAAAGTTCATGACATTCATCCCGCACTCGCCAGTTCAAGAACCTTGATCACCAAATCTTCAAAACTCAGGCCCGCTGCCCGCGCCGCCATCGGCACCAAGCTATGGTCGGTCATTCCGGGCGAGGTATTGGCTTCCAGCAAGTACGGCTTGCCTGCCGCATCGAGCAGGAAATCCACCCGCCCCCACCCGGCGCCGCCGATTATGGCGTAGCCTTGTTTTGCCAGGCGCTGAATTTCACTTTCCTGTTCTGCGGATAAACCGCACGGGCAAAGGTAGCGGGTGTCGTCGCGCAGGTATTTCGCTTCGTAATCGTAGAACTCGTTGGCCGGCTCGATTTTGATCACCGGCAGAACCTCGCTGCCGAGGATCGCGACGGTGTACTCTCCGCCACCGACAAATTGTTCGGCAATCACCAGATCGTCGTAGCGCGCCGCCAGTTCGAACGCGGCGCGCAAATCCGCGACTGACTTCACTTTGCTGATGCCGACGCTGGAGCCCTCGTTAGCCGGCTTGACGAACAGAGGCAATCCGAGGCGCACAGCGACCGCCGCGAAATCGCTGGCGGCATCGAGCAACTCGTAGGCGGGTACCGGCATTCCCGCCGCCTGCCACACCAGCTTGCTGCGCCATTTGTCCATCGCCAGAGCAGACGCCAGCACACCGCTGCCGGTATAGGGAATGCCCAGCAGCGCCAGCGCGCCCTGCACCGTACCATCCTCGCCTTGACCTCCGTGCAGGGTGATAAACACACGCTGGTAACCATCACGCTTCAGCTCGCCCAACTCCCGCTCGGACGGATCGAACGCATGCGCATCGACGCCGCTGCGCTTGAGCGCGGCCAGCACTGCATTACCGCTTTTAAGTGACACCTCACGCTCGGCGGATTTTCCGCCCAGCAGCACCGCGACTTTTCCGAAGAGGTGAGGGGTGAGGGGTGAGGGGTGAGGGGAAAACCCCCGGGTTTCCCCTTGGTCATCTTTCTCCGTCAAACCCTTGCCAGTTTCAACTTGCATGCTTTTGCTCCTCACCCCTCACCCCTAACGCCTCACCGATTACTCTTACTTCCGTGACCAGTTCAATGCCGTGCTGCGCCTTCACCGTTTGCCGCACCTTGTCGATCAGCGCCTCGATGTCCGCTGCCGTGGCTCCGCCGGCGTTGACGATGAAATTGGCGTGCTTGGGCGACACCATCGCCCCGCCAAGCGCCGATCCCTTCAGGCCGCACGCCTCGATCAATCGCGCCGCATAGTCGCCAGCCGGATTGCGGAACACCGAGCCGGCATTGGGCGTGCCGATCGGTTGGCTCGCCACCCGCTTTTCCAGCAAGCCCTTGATCTTTTTCCGTGAAACCTCACCGTTGCCGGGCTTGAAAGCGAACCAGGCGGCGACGAACCATTCGCTGCCTATGCCTGCCTTGAGCGCCACGTGGCGATAGCCGATGTCAAAATCCTGTGGCGTACGGCGGCGCAATTCGCCAAAGCAGTCGATGGTCAGCACTTCGGTCACGTGTTGCCAGGTTTCCGCTCCGTAGCAGCCGGCGTTCATCGCCAGCGCACCGCCCACTGTGCCGGGAATGCCGGCGAGAAACTCGGCGCCCTCGAAACCGTTCAAGGCTGCGAATCGCGCCACCTTCGGGCTGGCCACCCCGGCCTCGGCGTAAACTCCGCTTGGCGCGCCCGGCTTACCGTGACTCAGCGTGATCTGGTTGAGCGCACTGTGCAGAAGCACTACCGTGCCGCGCACCCCGCCATCGCGCACCAGCAAATTGCTGCCCAATCCGATGAAGTGCACCGGCTCGTCAGCCGCAAGACCCTGCAAAAACTGCGCCAAATCGGCGATATCCGCCGGAATGTAGAAACGCTCAGCCGGACCCCCGACACGCCAGCTGGTGTGCTTGCTCATCGGCTCGTTGTACTTCAGCACGCCACGCAACTTTTGAGGTGCAAGCGCCAATGCCATATTCATGTCCTTGTCCTCCTCACCGCTCACGCCCCGCCCCGCGCCAAGTTGCCCGGCACCTGGCCGATCGAGCCAGCCCCCATGGTCAGCACTACATCGCCGTCCCGCGCCGCATTCAGGAGTTCACCCGGCAGTTCCGCCACGGTTTCCACGAAAATCGGCTCAACCTTGCCCGCCACCCGGATGGCGCGCGCCAATGCTCTGCCGTCTGCGGCTACGATCGGCGCTTCGCCGGCCGGATAGATTTCGGTCAGCAGCAGGACGTCGACGGTCGACAGCACCTTGACAAAATCCTCGAACAAATCACGAGTGCGGGTATAGCGGTGCGGCTGGAATGCCAGCACCAGTCTCTGACCCGGGAATGCCCCGCGCGCCGCCGCCAAGGTCGCCGCCATTTCCACCGGATGATGGCCATAATCGTCAATCAGGGTGAGGCTGCCGCCATCCGGCAGGGAAACCTTGCCATAACGTTCGAAGCGCCGACCGACGCCGCTGAATTCGGCCAATCCCTTGACGATGGCCGCATCCGGTGCGCCCACTTCCATCGCCACTGCAATCGCCGCAAGCGCATTCAGTACGTTATGCTGGCCGGGCATGTTGAGCGTCACCGCCAAGTCGGGCATCCCGGCACGTTGCACCTTGAAATCCATCCGGCCGCCATTGTGGACAAGATCCTTACCCAGAACCTGCGCACCTTCTTCCAGGCCATAGGTGATCACCGGCTTGGTGATGCGCGGCATGATCTCGCGCACATTGGCATCATCTGCACACAACACCGCCATACCGTAGAACGGCAGGCGCTGGATGAAATCGACGAAGGCCTGCTTCAGCCGGCCGAAATCGTGGCCGTAGGTTTCCATGTGGTCGGCATCAATATTGGTCACCACCGCCATCACCGGCATCAGGTAGAGAAAGGAGGCATCGGATTCGTCCGCTTCGGCAACGATGAATTCGCCCTGTCCCAAGCGCGCATTGGCGCCAGCAGCCTCCAACTTGCCGCCGATAACGAATGTCGGGTCCATCCCTGCCTCGCCAAGGATGCTGGCGATCAGGCTGGTGGTCGTGGTCTTGCCGTGAGTGCCGGCCACCGCAATGCCCTGCTTGAAGCGCATCAGCTCCGCCAGCATCATGGCGCGCGGCACCACAGGGATGTTGCGCTCCCGCGCTGCCGCCACTTCCGGGTTGTCGGCCTGTACCGCGGTGGAGATCACCACCACATCGGCACGCGCCAGATTGCTGGCAGCATGGCCTTGGTAAACCAGTGCGCCGAGTGCTTTGAGGCGACGGGTAGCAACGCTGTCGCCCAGATCCGAACCGCTCACCTCGTAACCCAGGTTGATCAGCACCTCGGCGATGCCGCTCATACCGACTCCGCCGATGCCTACGAAATGGACGTTTTTGACTTTATGTTTCATCCTGCCAGCTCCATGCATACTTGTGCCACGGTCGCGGTCGCTTCCGGCTTGGCCAATTTTTTCGCCGCCTGCGCCATCGCCAGTAATTTCTCGCGGGTAAAACCATGCAGCAGTACCGCCAGTTTTTCCGCGTTCAATTCGGTCTGCGGCAGTAAGACTGCCGCGCCGTTCTCGCTCAGGAAGCGGGCATTGCCGGTCTGATGGTCGTCCACTGCGTGAGGGTAAGGCACCAGCACACTGGCCACACCGGCGGCAGTCACTTCGGCCAGGGTCAGTGCCCCCGCCCGACACACGATCACGTCGCACCAGGCATACATCTGTGCCATATCTTCGATGAAGGCGCGGGCATCGGCCTTAACACCGGCAGCAGCATAGTTGGCACTGAGTTTTTCCAGGTTTTTGGCACCGGACTGATGGATTACTTCGGGGCGGTCGGCTTCTGCAATCAGCGCCAGCGCCTGCGGCACCGCTTCGTTCAGCGCTGCGGCACCCAGGCTGCCGCCCACCACCAGCAAGCGCAGCTTGCCCTGACGCCCGGCCATCCGTTGCTCCGTTGCAGGCAAGGCTGCGATATCGGCGCGCACCGGGTTGCCGCACCAGGTCATCGCCGGCCTGGCGCATCCGATCGGCTTGTCTCCGGGATTGTTGAAGGCTGATGGGAAGGCCACCAGGACACGATCGGCAAGACAGGCCAGCACCCGGTTGGTCAACCCTGCCACCGAGTTCTGCTCGTGAATCACCAGAGGTTTTGCCAGCAGAGTAGCCATTAACCCACCGGGGAATGCTGTAAAACCGCCCATGCCGAGCACTACATCGGGGCGAATACGGAAAATCGCCGCCGCGCTCTGCCACATCGCCAACAGCAGCATGAGCGGCAACGCCGCCCAGCGCAGCACGCCCTTGCCTCGCATACCGGCGAACTTGACCCAGGCCATTTCGTAACCTTTTTCCGGTATCAGCCGCGCTTCCATGCCGGCACGAGTGCCCAGCCATACCACTTTCCAGCCCTTCTGCCCCAGAAAGTCTGCCACGGCCAGTGCAGGGAATACGTGCCCGCCAGTTCCGCCCGCCATGATCAGGATAGTGCGTGAAACTCCGTGAGTGGTGAGGGGTGAGGAGTGAGGAGTAGAGTCAAAGGCGGCGCGGTGGGAGGTTTTACTCCTCACTCCTAACCCCTCACTCCTCACTTCTTCATGACTCATACTGAATAACCTTTCATAACCTGCCGGTTTTCCCAGTCCGCCCGCATCAGCACGCCGATTGCGGTGCAATTTGCAACGACTGCGCTGCCGCCGAATGACAGCAGGGGCAAAGTCAGACCCTTGGTCGGCAACAGACCCATGTTCACGCCCATATTGATAATCGCCTGCACCGCCAGCCAGACGCCGATGCCGTAGGCCACCAGCGCGGCAAAATGGCGGTCGATCCCAGCCGCCTGGCGGCCGATAGAAAAAGCGCGGACAGTCAGCCAGACGAACATCAGAATCACTACTGTCACACCAGCCAACCCGAGCTCTTCAGCGATGACTGCGAGCAGGAAGTCGGTGTGCGCTTCCGGCAGATAGAACAATTTTTCGACACTCGCGCCCAGACCGACGCCGTACCATTCACCGCGGCCGAAGGCGATCAGCGCATGGGAAAGCTGATAGCCCTTGCCATAGGGATCTGCCCAAGGATCCATAAAACCGATAATGCGCTGCATACGGTAGGGCGAAGTCCAGATCAGCACGAGGAAGCCCACTACCAGCATGGCGATGAGACCAGCGAACAACCGCCAGTTCATGCCACCGAGGAACAGGATCGCCATGGCAATACTGGTGATCACGGCAAAGGCGCCAAAATCCGGCTCGCGCAGAAGTAAGCCGCCGACCAGCAGCATCACCATGAACATCGGCATGAAGCCCTTCTTGATGCTGTCCATGTAAGCCGCCTTGCGCACCGTGTAATCGGCGGCATACAACACTGCAAACAGCTTCATGAACTCGGATGGCTGCAAATTAATCACCACCAGCGACAGCCAGCGACGACTGCCGTTGACCTCTCGGCCGATACCGGGAATCAGCACCAGCACCAGCAGCAGCAGGCCGGAAAGAAACAAATAGGGCGCGATTTCCTGCAACACCTTATTTGGCACCTGAAAGGCAAACAGGCCGAACAGGGTACCGATACCGAGGAAAACTCCCTGGCGCACCAGGTAATAGCTTTCCTGGAAACCGGTATGCTTATCTGCTGCCGAGATGGCAATTGAGGAGGAGTACACCATCACCAAACCGAAGCCGAGCAACAGGATCACCAGCCACAGCAAGGTGCGGTCGTAGTCTGGTCTGGCATGCGGCGCAACAACCGGCGAATAGGAGTTCATGCTTTCGCTGCCTCCTTGAACACATGCTGTAAATTTGCTCGACCGCGTGTCGGCGTCTGGCGGCAATCGCGGTCGGTCGCATCCCGCAAGCGGGAACCCTGCTCCCTGCTCATACCGCCCCCTCCAGTTCCTTGACTGCTGCGACAAATACCTGGGCGCGATGTTCGTAGTTGCGGAACATATCGAAGCTGGCGCAGGCCGGCGACAGCAGCACCGCGTCACCCGGATGGGCCTGCTCGAATCCCAGGGTTACCGCCTTCTCCAGGCTCGCCGCATAGATCAGTGGCACACCACAGCCAGTCAGGGCCGCTCCGATTCTCTGCCCGTCACGGCCAATCAGCACGACAGCACGGGCATGGGCAGACACTGCCGGTGCCAGCGGGCTGAAATCCTGGCCTTTGCCATCGCCACCGGCAATCAGCACCACTTTGCACGACATGCCGTTGAGTGCAGCTACCGTGGCGCCTACGTTGGTTCCCTTGGAATCGTCGTAGAAAATAATGCCATTAATCTCCGCCACTTTCTCCACCCGGTGAGACAGACCCTTGAACTCGCGCAGCGCTTCAATCAGGGGTGGAAACGGCAGATCGATGGCGCGGCACAAGGCCAGAGCAGCAAGCGCATTGGCGGCGTTGTGCAAGCCGGCAAGCGGCAGATCGGCGATTTGCATCAACCGATTCTCACCTTGTGACAGCCACTGGCTGTTATCGCTACCCAGCAATCCCCAGTCATCGGGGTTTTGTGGCTCATCCAGGCCAAACGTCATCACTTTGCGATCGGACTTCGCCATTGCCAGGCTGTAGTGGTCTTCCCGGTTCAGCACCTGGACGCCGTTACCGGCAAAAATGCGCTTTTTGGCCGCGGCGTAATCCTCCATGCCATGGTAGCGGTCCATGTGGTCTTCGGTCACATTAAGTACGGTCGCTGCCGCCGGGTTCAGTGTGTGCGTGGTTTCCAGCTGAAAACTGGAGAGTTCGATTACGAACACGTCAGCAGTCTCGCCGCGCTGATCCAGATCGCTCAATGCATCCAGCACCGGCAGACCAATATTTCCCGCCACCACGGTATGCAGGCCAGCCTTCCTGCACATCGCACCGACCATCTCGGTCACCGTGCTCTTGCCGTTGGAGCCGGTAATGGCAATCACCTGGGTCCTGAACGTCAAATCCTGAGTGCAGAGCGCCTGGGCGAACAGCTCGATATCCCCGACCACTGCCACGCCGTGCGCCAGCGCGTCGGCAACGGCCGGTTCACGCAGGGAAACGCCCGGACTGACCGCGAGCAGATCGGCATTGCGAAACACCTCTTCCCTGAGCTTGCCGGTGAATAGCGGCACGCCAGGTAGCTCAGCCTGAAGGCGTGCGGCGTGCGGCGGGTTGTCGCGCGAGTCGGTGACAGCCACCACCGCGCCTCTCGCGTCCAGCCAGCGCGCCATGGAAAGGCCGGTGACGCCCAGCCCCACCACCAGCACTTTTTTATGTTCGAGGTTCAATCTCATCTCAGCTTCAATGTCGAGAGTCCAACCAGCACCAGCATCATGCTGATGATCCAGAAACGAACTACAACTTGATTCTCTTTCCAGCCCTTCAACTCATAATGGTGATGCAGCGGCGCCATGCGGAAGATGCGCTTGCCGGTGAGCTTGAACGATCCCACCTGAAGCACCACCGACAGGGTTTCCACCACGAACACCCCACCCATCACGAACAGAACAATCTCCTGCCGCACAATCACCGCCACCACGCCGATCGCGGCGCCCAGCGCAAGCGCGCCCACATCGCCCATGAACACTTCGGCGGGGTAGGCATTGAACCAGAGGAAGCCCAGACCAGCTCCGGCCAGGGCAGTGCAAAACACAGCCAGTTCGCCGGCACCCGGTACGTAGGGAATGCCGAGGTAACGTGAAAAAACGAAGTTACCTGCAACGTAAGCGAATAGCGCCAGCGCACCCGCCACCATCACCGTCGGCATAATGGCCAGTCCGTCCAGCCCGTCGGTGAGATTGACAGCATTGCTGCTGCCGACGATGACGAAATAGGTCAGCACGACAAAACCTACTCCGCCGAGGGGAATTGTCACCAGCTTGAAGAAGGGCACGATCAGTTCGGTATGGGCCGGCAGCGTGGCAGTCATGGCAAGAAACACGGCGACACCAACGCCGATCAGTGATTGCCAGAACAATTTGGCCTTGGCCGACAGGCCCTTGGGATTACGATGCACCACCTTGCGCCAGTCATCGACCCAGCCGACTGCACCGAATCCAATCGTGGTGACCAGCACGACCCAGACATATGGGTTTTTCAGATCCGCCCAGAGCAGAGTGGAAATCGTCAACGCAACCAGGATCAGTGCTCCACCCATGGTCGGCGTCCCGGCTTTGATGAGGTGAGTCTGCGGGCCGTCGTCGCGCACCGACTGACCGATCTTGTAGGCGGTGAGCTTGCGGATCATGGCCGGACCGACGATGAACGAGATCATCAGCGCCGTCAGCATCGCCAGTACCGCACGCAGCGTGATATAGCCAAACACGTTGAAGGCCCGAATATCCTGCCCCAGCCACTGGGTCAATGCGAGCAGCATGTCGAATCCTCCTCCAGCACGAAACTCTTCACTACTCGCTCCATCTGCATGAAACGCGACCCCTTCACCAGCACCGTTACATCCGGCGCCAGCCGATTTTCGATTTCGTGCAGCAGATCCTCGATATATTCGAAATTCCGCCCACCCTCGCCGAAACTCTGTGATGCAGCGGAACTCAGATCGCCCAGGGTGAACAACAGATCGATCCCGGCCGCCTTCGCTGCCGCGCCGATTTCGGCATGCAGCGCACGCGCGTTTTCACCCAGTTCGCCCATGTCGCCGAGCACCAGCATCTTCTTGCCCGGCATGCCGGCGAGCACGGCGATCGCCGCCCTCACCGAGCCGGGATTGGCATTGTAGGTATCGTCGATCATGGTGGCGCCATGCAGACAGGGATTTTTCAGCAGCCGACCCTTGACGCTGGAAACCTTTGCCAACCCCGCAACGATGGTTGCGTTATCGACCTCCAGGGCCTGAGCCACGGCAGCAGCAGCCAGAGCGTTGCGCACGTTATGCTCGCCCGGTACGGGTAACGCGACGGTAAATTTACCGGTGGGCGTGACCAGCACTATTTCGCTGCCGAAGGACTGCAATTTGAAACTGGCCGACACTTCTGCTTGCGGCTTGAGTCCGAAGCGGATGACGCGATGGCCTGTTGCCAGCTCCTGCCATAGTGGCGCATGAGGGTCGTCGACGTTGATCACGGCAGTGCCGTTGGCAACCAGGCTCTGAAAAATCTCGCCCTTGGCGTGAGCCACCGCTTCCACCGTGCCCAGACCCGCCAGATGAGCGGCCTGGGCATTGATGACCAGCGCCACATCGGGCCTGGCAATTCTGGACAGATAAGCGATCTCGCCCGGATGGTTCATGCCCATCTCGATTACGGCGTAATGATGGGTATCGCGCAATTCGAGCAGCGTCAACGGCATGCCGATGTCGTTATTGAGATTACCCTTGGTCGCAAGCACTGCTTGATCGCCAGCCTGCTCTCGAAGTATTGCCGCAATCATTTCCTTTACCGTGGTCTTGCCGCTGCTGCCGGTGAGCGCCACCACGGGAATGGTGAAACGGCTGCGCCAGTGACCGGCCAGTTCACCCAGAGCAAGGCGCGCATCCTTGACAAGCAGCAGCGGGAAATCGCCCCAGGCCGGGTCGCGTCGCTCTACCAGCGCGGCGACTGCCCCCTGCTCCATCACTTGTTTGACGTAATTGTGGCCATCGAAACGCTCGCCCTTCAGTGCTACGAACAAATCGCCGGCAGCCACCGCACGGCTGTCGGTGGTAACGCCGGAGAACGTCACATCCGTGCCGCTGGTTTCAGCGTTCAGGGCCTTGGCTGCTGCACTCAGGCTTAACATGTTGCATATCCTTGCATACGATCTTTCATGCGCTTCAGCGCATTGCCAAAGTCGGAGTCCCGATCCGGGACAAAACTTGCCGTGCCACGTCGGCATCGGCAAAGGGCAATTTCATACCCTTGATTTCCTGGTAATCCTCGTGCCCCTTACCGGCGATCAGCACTACGTCATCCGGCTGCGCCTCGCGCACGGCGGCGTCTATCGCGGCAGCACGATCATCGATCACACGGTAGTTGGCACCCATACCGGCAATGATTTCGTCGATGATGGTCTGAGCATCCTCGCCACGCGGGTTGTCACTGGTCACGATTACGCTGTCCGCCAGGCGCGATGCCACCTCACCCATCAGCGGGCGCTTGCCGCGGTCGCGCTCGCCGCCGCAGCCGAACACGCAAATCAACTTATTTTTCTCGCCCATGATTTCGCGTAAAGTGCCGAGCACTTTTTCCAGCGCATCCGGGGTATGGGCGTAGTCCACGACCACCAGCGGCTTGCCCTCGCCACCCAGGCGCTGCATGCGGCCGTCAACCGACTCAACCTTGCCCAGTTCACGCACCGCGTCTTCCAATGCAATGCCGCTTACCAGCAGTACTGCCAACGCAGCCAGCAGGTTGGAAGCGTTGAAGCGGCCGAGCAACCGGCTATTCAACTGTGCCGTCCCCCATGGCGTAATCGCCTTGAAGCGGATGCCGTCTGCATCCGCCACCAGATCACGTGCCAGAACAACAAAACGACAACCCTCATGCTTTCCTTCCAAGCTGTAACCCACTGTCTGAACGCCGCCACAACCGAGCCTGCCGGCCAGTTCAACGCCGAACGGGTCATCCATATTAAGTACCGCGTATTGCAGTTCCGGCCACGAGAACAGGCCGGCCTTGGCAGCAGCGTAGGATGCCATGTCGCCGTGGTAATCCAGATGGTCACGCGACAGGTTGGTGAGCACAGCGATGTCAAAATGCACACCGTTAACCCGACCCTGCGCCAACCCATGGGAAGAAACCTCCATCGCCGCGCATTTTGCGTCGTCATCCAGGTAGCTGCGCAGCAGCGCATGCAGGCTGACCGCATCCGGCGTGGTATTGGCTGAAGGCGCCAGCGCGCTAAAAAAACCGTTGCCGAGCGTGCCGACCATGGCGGTTTTTCTGCCCAGTTCGCTCAGGCATTGAGCAATCCAGTGACAGCACGAAGTCTTGCCATTGGTGCCAGTGATGCCTATCGTCCACATTTGGCGTGATGGCTCGCCATAAACCTGGCTGGCAATCTCGCCGATTTTGTCGCGCAAGCCGTCAACCGGAAGATTCGGCACTTCCCACTCAGCATCCCACTCAAAACCCTCACGCTCCCACAGCACCGCGTTGGCACCGGCGGCAACCGCCTGTGCAATAAACTTGCGCCCGTCCTGCCTTTCGCCTGGATAGGCGGCAAAAGTATCTCCCTGCCGGGCTTGTCGGCTATCGACAACCAGACGCTTCACCTCTGTGGCCAGTTGCGCAAGGACAGAAGCTTCCGCTCTACTCCTCACCCCTGACGCCTCACCCCTCACGGAAGTCATACCACCTCCTTCACTTCGGGGGCACCTTCCAGCGGCAGGATATTGCTTGTCGGCGCATCGGGAGGCACAGAAAGCAGACGCAGCGCACCCGACATTACCTGGCTAAATACCGGTGCAGCCACAGCGCCGCCGTAATACTGGCCATTGGAAGGCTCATCGATCATCACCGCCACGATCAGGCGCGGATTGGAAGCCGGAGCCAGACCGACGAATGAAGCGATATACTTGTCCGACGCGTAATGGCCGTTTTCTTCCTTGTGTGCCGTACCGGTCTTGCCCGCCACGCGATAGCCCATTACTTGGGCACGCGGCGCCGTACCCCCCGGCAGCACCACCAATTCCAGCATACTGCGCACCGCTTGCGAGGTGCCCGATGTAATCACCTTCACGCCTGCTGGCGGGGCATCCACCTTGATCAAGGAAACCGGCCTGATTTCCCCGTCTCCGGTAAAGACCATATAGGAACGCGCCAATTGCAGCAGACTGACTGAAATACCGTGGCCGTATGCCATGGTGGCCTGCTCGATTGGCCGCCAGGATTTGTAGGGGCGCAACCTGCCTGACGCCTCGCCGGGGAAGCCCGCATGGGGCGGCTTACCGAAACCAAGATGATCGAAGGTATTCCACAGAGTTTCCGGCTCCAGTGTCAGCGCCATTTTGGCGGCACCGACGTTGCTTGACTTCTGAATCACCTGCGCCACTGTCAGTACACCATTAGGATGGGCGTCATGGATTGTTGCCGAACCGATGGTGAAGGTGCCGGGTGCGGTCTGAACCGGTGTATCAGGCTTGAATTTCCCCGTCTCAAGTACCGCCGCAGCGGTAAAGGGCTTGAACGTCGATCCCGGTTCGAAGGTATCGGTAACAGCTCGGTTGCGCGTGCTGTTACGGTTGAGTTTGGCACGGTTGTTTGGGTTGTAGGCGGGCAGATTGGCCAGTGCCAGAATTTCGCCGGTCTTCGCATCAAGCACAACGATTGCACCGGCCTTGGCCTTGTGTTCGGTAACCGCCGCTTTCAACTCGCGATAGGCAAGATACTGGATCTTGCGATCGATGCTGAGCGCAAGGTCGTGACCGTCCTGCGGAGCGCGTATGCTTTCCACATCCTCGACGATGCGGCCAAGGCGATCCTTGATCACGTGGCGGCTGCCCGGTTTGCCGGCGAGCCAGTCCTGGTAGGTCAGCTCGAGCCCCTCCTGGCCATTGTCATCGACGCCGGTAAAGCCGAGCAGATGGGCCACCACATCCCCGGCAGGGTAGTAGCGACGATATTCTCGCTGCAGAAATACGCCCGGCGCATCCACCTGCATCACACGTGCGGCGGTTTCCGGCGGCACTTGGCGCTTGAGATAAATAAAATCACGCTGGCTGTGAGTAAAACGTCCCTTCACGTCGCTTTCACTCATTTCCAGTATCTTGCTCAGCTGACGGATACGTGCTGGAGTAATCTCGAAATCCTTCGGGCTGACCCACACCGACTCCACCGGCGTACTGATCGCCAGAGGCTCGCCGTTGCGGTCGGTGATCATGCCGCGGTGCGCAGTCAGCTCGATCACCCGACTGTAGCGCGCGTCGCCCTTCTGCCGCAGAAAGTCGTTGTTCAGCCCTTGCAGGTAAAGAGCCCGCGCAATCAAGATCAGAAACCACGCCAGCATGAACCACAGCAGAATGCTCGCGCGCCCTGCCGGCAACTTCAGCATCGGCACACTACTACGTCCGCGTGTTGCCCCTTTTAGCCCGTAGCTCATGGCCGCGCCGCCTTGATTATCGCTGGCTGCACCACCTGAATGCGCGTGGCATCAGGCACCTGCATCTGCAGGTAGGCGGTAGCGATTTTCTCGATACGGGTGTGCATCGCCCATGTACTTTGCTCCAGCTGCAACTGCCCCCACTCCACTTCCATCTTTTTCGCCAGCTCCTGCTCCTGTTGCAGTTCGATGAAAATCTTGCGCGCCTTGTGCTGGGCTGTAACGACCCCCAGCGCGCACAACACCAAAGCCAGCACCAGCAGCAAATTGAGCTTGGTCATAGCGCAGCCTCCGTGCGCTCAGCCACGCGCATGGTCGCGCTGCGCGAACGCGGGTTGGCGGAAACTTCCGCCGCGGAAGGTCGAGCAGCCTTGCCCACCAGGCGCAAATGTGGCGCCGGCAGCTCCGCAGCACGCAACGGTAGCCGCGCCGGAAATACCGCCGGTTGCGCGCCATCACGCATGAAGCGCTTGACGACCCGATCTTCGAGGGAATGAAAGCTGATGACTACGAGGCGGCCAAACGGCGCCAGAACATCGACGCACTGAGGTAACACTAACGACAACTCCTCAAGCTCCTGATTGAGGTAAATCCGTATAGCTTGAAAGGTGCGCGTCGCCGGGTCTTGATGTGGCTCGCGGCTTTTGAAGGCCTTTGCCACGATCTGGGAAAGTTGGCGAGTGGTGACAACTGGCTCCCCCGATCGAGCCGCAACAATCGCTCTTGCAATCTGTTTAGCATACCGTTCTTCACCATAATTTTTTATCACCTCCCCAAGTTGTTGTTCTGTTACATCAGCCAACCATTCCGCAGCGGTTTGTCCATGGCTCGTGTCCATGCGCATATCGAGCGGCCCGTCAAAACGAAAACTAAAACCGCGTACCGCTTCGTCGATTTGCGGAGAGGAAATCCCCAGATCCAGCAATACTCCATCGACGTGCGCTACACCCAGCTCTTTCAACACATCGCGCAAGCGGCTGAAGCTGCTGTGCACAATCTGGAAGCGCGGATCGGTTATTTTTTGGGCCTCTTCTACTCCGGCCAAATCCCTGTCCAATGCAATCAACCGTCCCTGCTCGCCGAGTTTTTCCAGGATCAACCGGCTGTGACCGCCACGACCGAAGGTACAGTCCACGTACACCCCGTCCGGCCGGATATTCAGACCGTCGACCGCCTCATCCAGCAGAACCGTCTTGTGAAGGAATGCCTCGCTCACAGCGAGAAATTTTCCAGCGCGGTCGGAATGGCATTGCCAGGAGACAGCGCCTGCTCCATCTGAGCACGCCAGCCATCCTTACTCCACAGTTCGAAATATCCACCCTGGCCGATCAGCATGGCTTCTTTCTCCAGTCCGGCCAGCTGACGCAGCACGGGAGAAACCAGCAGGCGACCGGATGCATCCAGTTCCAGCTCCTCGGCATGGCCCAACAGCAGACGCTTCCAGGAACTCGACACAGGATCGAAACTCGGCAATGAATTGATTTTTTCTTCGATGGGCAGCCAGGCAGGCTGAGGGTAGAGCAGCACACAGCGATGGGGATGCGCGGTCATGACCAGCCGCCCGGCGGATTGAACCAGCAACGCGTCACGATGCTTGCTTGGCACTGCCAAGCGTCCTTTCGCATCGAGATTCAAAGCTGTTGCACCGCGAAACATGTCATCCCCTTTTTTTATTTTCTGGCAGAAGCAGGCCTCCCACAAATTCCCACTTCTCACCACTGTTTCCCACTATAGGCAAAAAAAAGTTGGGGGTCAAGCTAAATTTCGGGTTTTTCTCTTTTGTGACAATGAGTTAATCCACAAATCACAGAAAAACCAATATGCTTAAAAAGCAAATAGATACGTAAAATACCGAAAGTGATTTATTAGGACTTTTGAGGGGTGGGGCGAAGGGTGGGGCAAAGAAGGGAAGCAAATCTTCGTAACGCAGCAACGACTCCCTCTCCCCTTGCGGGAGAGGGCTGGGGAGAGGGGTAAACAGCCCCGTCTCGCTCGAAATACCGCCCTCTCCTCAATCCTCTCCCGCTAGCGGGAGAGGAGGCAAACGAGAAAGGCACTTGCTTTGATCTGGGTGAAGCTGGCCGATAAGCCGGGTTCTGTCGTGGACAGTCATTCCTCTAGGCGCACGGTTACCCGTGAACTCAAGCAACCTACCCGCAGGCTCGACGAGCCGCCTCAACGCCTGCCTATTTGGTCTTGCTCCGGATGGGGTTTACCCTGCCACTCCTGTTGCCAGGTGCGCGGTGAGCTCTTACCTCGCCATTTCAACCTTACCTGATCCACCCCTTGCGGAACGGCCATCGGCGGTGTATTTTCTGTGGCACTTTCCATGGCCTCACGGCCTCCGGTCGTTAACCGGCATCCTGCTCTATGGAGCCCGGACTTTCCTCTCCGCGCTTACGCGCGCAGCGACTGTCTAGCCAGCTTCATGGTCATTGTACCACGTTGTCCTTGATAATTCCCGAGCAATTTGGTAGGGTATTGCTATTCCACCAAGGAAACCTAATGGACAACCACTTGCAAGCCTTGAGCACCGCAGTCCAGCACAACTGCGATATCGCCGACGCCCAGCACGCGCGCAATTTCACCCTGTGCACCTACCTGCTGAAGATGCGCGAGCTGTATCGCTGGGAAAAAGGCTACTCATTCCAGGCGTCGCTGCCCAAGGACGAACTCGGTGAATGGCTGACCCGCCGCGAGCAACGCTGGGAAGAGCTGGAAAACCAGTCTTATGCGCCCATCTCCATCGGCGACACTGCATTCAATCCATTCGACACTGAAGCCATCAACCGCGCCTTACTGCCCAGCGGGCTGGTTTACAGCGGCGGTGTGGGCGGACGCTCGGCCCCACATTTTTTCCTGGCCGACCTGCTCAGCGCCGAACAGCGCGACGGCTACCCGGTATTGGTCGCAAACAACGAACATGCCCGCGACCTTGCCGCCCCGCCCGCCATGATGCTGGGCGGCACGGTGTTTGTCCGGCGCGAATCGCTGCGCCGCATGCTGTGGGAAAAAATCGAGGAGTGGAACTGGAAAAAGAAAGGCAGCGCTATGGCTCGCTCGCTTGGCCATTATGACTTCGAGCAGGACTTTACCGCCGCCCTGGAACAGATGACCGACACGGAAACCGAATCGGTGATTTTGCATGAAATCGGCGAATGCCACGCGGGAGCGCAGCTGGGTCCAGACTGGAACGACATGCTGGCCGCCATATCCGGCTCCCGTGCCGAGATCGTGGCACGCGCGGTGCGCGACCATGTGGCAGACTGCAGCATCGCCTTGCCGCGTCTGCTGGAGCGCCACAACACCGCAAGCCTGCACTTTTACTTCGCTAACTTCACCGCCATGCGCCGCGCTACCTTCCCCGAGTTGAATGAAGCCTACCGGCGCTGGACGGACGACGGCCAGCTTGCGGCGCTGGCAAAAGAAGTGGCAACAGGGAAAGATCGCTGGACTGCCACAGCTCTGCAGATGCTGGATAGCTACAGGAAAGCACCGGACAACTGCGCGAATCAGATTATCGAGCTGGCGCCGATTTCATGTGGGGCATAGCAGCGGATCTGCTCCGAGAGAAGGCACTGCCCGCCATCAATCTACCAACCGCCACCCTATCTTCTCACCCGCCCGAAGCGGCACCAAAACATCGCTGCCAAATTTTATTTCTGTCGGCACATCCCAACTTTCCTTCAGCAGCGTAACGCTGTCCCCATTGCGCGGCAGGCCGTAAAAATCCGGTCCGTAAAAGCTGGCGAAGGCCTCCAGCTTATCCAGCGCACCCGCCTGCTCGAATACCTCGGCGTAAAGCTCGATGCCAGCATGGGCGGTATACATGCCGGCGCAGCCGCAAACGGCTTCCTTGGCACTCTTGGCATGGGGCGCGCTATCGGTGCCGAGAAAAAACTTCGGATCGCCGCTGGTCGCCGCCGCGACCAGCGCGCGGCGATGCTCCTCGCGCTTCAGTACCGGCAAGCAATAGTGATGCGGGCGGATGCCGCCGGCGAACATGGCGTTGCGGTTCATCAGCAGGTGATGGGCGGTGAGCGTACCGGCAACGCGCTTTGATGCCGCCTTGACGAACTCCACGCCGTCCCGGGTGGTGATATGCTCCAACGCCACCCGGAGACCAGGAAAACGCTGTGCCAGCGGCGCCAGCACGCGATCGATGAAGACCTTTTCGCGGTCGAACACGTCCACCTCGGGATCGGTAACCTCGCCATGCACCAGCAACGGCAAATCCTGCTTTTCCATTTCCGCCAGTGCCGCACTGCACTTGCCGAGCAGATCGGTCACGCCCGAATCCGAATTGGTGGTGGCCCCGGCCGGGTAAAGCTTGACCCCGTGTACCTGCCCGCTCTCCTTGGCCAGTGCGATTTCGTCAGGCGTCGTATTGTTGGTCAGGTAGAGCGTCATCAGCGGTTCGAAGCGCGCATTCTGCGGCAAAGCCGCGAGGATGCGCTCACGATATGCCAGCGCAAGCTCGGTGGTGGTGACGGGCGGCCTGAGGTTGGGCATGACAATGGCGCGTCCGAAACGGCGCGCCGTGTCCGGCAGCACCGCCCGCATGTACTCGCCGTCGCGCAGGTGCAAATGCCAGTCGTCGGGACGGATAAGGGTTAATTTTTCCATTTGAATATATCCTAGAAAAGCGATTGAACCGCTACTTCCAAGATTATACGACGCTTCAGGAAACTCTCCGTTTCCGGTTTCAGTTATAATTTTTCCCCATGTATAGAATATTCGCACTGACTCTGCTTGTTCTCGCCGGGAGCTTACCAGCGCAGGCCGCTCCGGACGGCGCCAGGCTCTACGCCCGCAACTGCGCGGCATGCCATGGCGAAAATGGCGGCGGAGGACTCGGCGTTCCGCTCTCGCTGCCCTCGTTTCAGGCCACCGTCAGCAACGATTATCTGCACAAGACCATTCGTCTTGGCCGCCCCGGCAGGGTCATGCCCACATCGGCACTGCCAGACGCCGACATCGACGCCATCGTCCGCCACATCCGCAGCTGGAACAAGGCACCGGCGCCGCAGTTCTCTGCCACGCCCGTCAAGGGGAATGCCGGGCGTGGCCGGGTGCTCTACGCCGAACGGTGCGTAGCCTGCCACGGTGCCGACGGAGAGGGTGGCAAGGGTACCGGCGTGACCTTCTCGCGCCCGCGCGACCTGCCGATCATGGCGCCAGCTCTGAACAACCCCGGCTTTCTCGCCGCCGCCAGCGACAGCATGATCAAGAAAACCCTGATGAACGGGCGCGAAGGCACGCCGATGGTCTCCTTCCTGAAACAAGGGCTAAAGGAAAAAGATATCGACGACATCGTCAGCTTCATCCGCAGTTTCGAAAAATCACCCAGATCCATGCATGCCGGCGTACTCGAAACCGAACAAGCCGTGCTGACCATGGATTCCCCCTACGACCTCAAGACCACGATCGAAAACGTAAAACAAGCGGCCAGCTCGAACAATTTCATCTTCATCCGCGAACAACCGCTCAACCACGGACTGACGCCAACAGGCCAGGAAGATCCACACCAGCACATCATCTATTTCTGCAACTTCAGCATGCTGAACGCGGCGCTGGCGACCGACCCCAGAGTCGGCCTGTTCCTACCCTGCCGCATCACCGTGGTAGAGCAGAACGGCAAAGTCAAAATGATGACGGTCAACCCCAAACGCCTGAGTAAAATCTTCAACAACGCCGAGCTCAATACCCTTTGCGACGAAATGACCAAGCACTACCTGGCGATCATGGAAGAAGCGGCGATATGAAAAGAACGATGCGGGTCCTGATCGCCGCCCTGCTTCTCGGCATTGCCTCCACCGCCTGCGCCGACCAGCTGCTAATGATCCGTTCCAGCCTGTCCTTCCCAGAAGCGATGATGGTGCTGCAAAACGCCATCACGACGCGGGGCTACAAGGTCACGCACGTGCAGAACGTGGACATCGGCCTGACGAAAATCGGTTACAAAACCGACCAATACAAGGTGGTGTTCTACGGCAAAGCCGAAGAAGTCGCGCAGCTCACCGCAAAATACCCCGAGCTGATCCCCTACCTGCCACTCAATGTGGCAATATTCGCCGAACGGGATAACACCATCCTGGTCACCGACCGTCCTGGCGTCCTCGCTGATTTCTTCCCGAACCCCGCGCTCAAGACAGTATTCATGCGTTGGGAAAAAGACCTGACGGAAATTGTCAACGAGGTGCAGGAAGCCAGGTGAGGAAAAGAGGCGCAAGATGCTGATTTGGCGTTCGCCAGTTTCTATATTGGAAATGAAGGATAGTCGCCATCCCAACCCGCCTGTCTATGTCTGATGAGTGATGCTGCCGGGCAATACCCTGGACCGGAAAAACATGCTTTGCCAGATCAAGGCCAATTCGTGCTAATGTTCATTTTGGACCCCTTTCCCGGCTGACTGAATTACTGGCACCTCCAGTCTGGTACAGCGACCAATAGATGAGGGGAGCCCATCCCACTGGGTTAGATCGACGATGCACAATTCAAATTTTTCAACGATGGAGAAAAAATCATGAGCAAAGGCCAGGACTCGAAGAAAGCCGTCAAGAAAGAACCCGCTAAAACAACCAAGGAAAAAAAGGCTGACAAGAAGATTAAGCAGGAGGAAAAGAAGCGCCAAGGACCCTGATGAATTACCAGAATTCTGGATGCAGTTAACTCAAGTCTAGATTCGTAGCGTGGCCATGACTACGCTGCTTCAAGCTCGACATGCATACGACGATTGATTTTTGTGGCGATATTCACCTGCGTACCGAGCGAAAAACGGGGCACCCTGCCGCTTCACCCCTCATTCTTCTTCAACTGCAACGCCAGTTCATACAGCGCATTCTTCTTCTCGCCGCTGATCTCGGCGGCCAGTTTCACCGCCTGTTTCAGCGGCATTTCCGCCAGCAGCAGTTGCAGGATGCGCTGCGCTTCCTCACCTATCCCCTCCTCCTTTGCCACTTCCGCCCCCGATACCAGCAGGACGAACTCGCCCTTCTGCTGGTTAGAGTCGGCTTCCAGCCATTCCAGAGCCTCTTCCAGCGTGCAGGTATGGATGGTTTCGAAAATCTTGGTCAGCTCGCGCGCGATAGTGACCGTGCGTGTGCCGCCCAGGACTTCCCGCAGATCGGCCATACTGGCGAGGATGCGGTGAGGTGATTCGTAAAACACCAGGGTATGGGGCATCGCCTTCAGCGCCGCGAGCTCGCGCTTGCGCTCCGATGCGGTGTGCGGCAGAAAGCCATAGAACAGAAAATGTGGCGCGATGATCCCAGCTGCTGAAAAGGCGGTGATCGCCGCATTCGCACCGGGAATGGGAACGACGCGCAGGCCAGCCTCGCGTACCTTGGCGACCAGGTAGGCGCCGGGATCGCTCACCGCCGGCGTGCCGGCATCAGAAACCAGCGCTACCGACTTGCCGGACTGGAGCATTTCGATCAGCCGCGTGGCGGACTGGTATTCGTTGTGTTCATGCACTGCGATCAGTTTGGCACCGATGGCGAAGTGGTTGAGCAGGCGGGTGGTGTTGCGGGTATCCTCAGCGGCGATGGCGTCAGCGCTACGCAAAATTTCCAGTGCGCGCAGGGTAATGTCCTGCAGATTTCCAATTGGTGTGGCAACTACATATAATATGCTTTTGCCTGTCTGGTTATTTTCCTGATGCAATGGTTCGCCACCTTTCTGATTATCCTGTTTGCCGCATTCAATAGCGGCTGTGCCACCTCGACAATACCTGCACCGGTAAGGGAAGCCCTGCCCATCGCCACACCAGTGCAAAGCGCCCCGGCACCGCCGACAGCCCCCTCCCTGGAAACCAAAACACCGGTCGCACAAGCCTTCCCGCTGACTATGGCGCTTCCTCCGGAGGCTTTTACAGCTCCGCAGAAAAAAGGCCAGAAACCCCATATCGCGCTGCTGTTGCCACTCAAGTCGGCATCGTTCGGGCCGGCTGCCGAGGCGGTCAGGCAGGGTGCCGTTGCCGCTTCCATCATGCAGATACCGGCAGTACTGCCGCTGCAAGTCTATCCTACCGGCGACCAGGTTGAAGATATTGTGTCCGTATACCAGCAGGCATTGCAAGCCGGCGCCAAAATCGTGATCGGCCCATTGACCCGGAATGCCGTCACTACGTTAGCAAAAAGCGGTCTGGTTGAGGTGCCGACCCTGGCCCTGAATTATCCGGAGGGGGAAGAATTTCTTCCTGAAAATCTCTACCTGTTCGGCCTGACCGCGGAGGGTGAAGCGCGCCAGGCTGCACGCCGCGCGTTTAACGACGGATGGCGCACAGCCCTGACCGTTACCGCCAATACGCCGCTAGCCAAACGGGTACAGCTGGCATTTTCCGATGCTTGGCGCGGCTTGGGCGGAAAGCTGGTGGCACAGGCCAGCTTTTCCCCCGAGCAGACCCAATTCCCCGCATTGCGCGATACGGTATTCAAACATCGGTCGGACATCCTCTTTCTCGCCGCCGATGCCGAGCGGGCTCGCATGGTCCGCCCATATCTGGATCCCAACACACCGACCTACGCCACCTCGATGGTCTTCGGCGGCAACCAGGAAATCGGCAGAAATGTCGACCTGAACGGCGTGCTGTTTGCCGATATGCCCTGGTTGCTCGTGCCTGACCACCCCGCCGTAATGATATTCCCACGTGCTGAAAAATTCAGCATCGAGCAGGAGCGGCTTTACGCCCTGGGCATTGATGCCTTTCGTATCGCCATCGTAATGGCACAGAACCCGCGACCAGCTGAAGGCCCCGTGATGGATGGCGTGACCGGCCAGATTAGCCTTGCCAACCACCAGTTCCAGCGTGAAATGGCGGTTGCGCAATTCAGGGAGGGAACAGCGGTAGCCACCGAGTTCGCCGACCCGAGAAATCTTGGCGAACCCCGGTAATACCGGCGCCGAAGCAGAGCGACTGGCTGCGACCTTCCTGCAGCGGCAGGGGCTGAAGCTGGTTGAAACCAACTATCGCTGCCGCTTCGGTGAAATCGACCTGATCTGCAAGGATCAGAATTCGCTGGTATTCGTCGAAGTCCGACTGCGTGGAAACGATGCATTCGGCGGGGCCGCGGCCAGCATCACTGCCGGCAAGCAACACAAACTGGTGCTCGCCGCCCGGCATTATTTGCAGCAACTGCGCAGCTTCCCTGCCTGCCGCTTCGATGTGGTATTGTTGCGCAGCCTGCGAGATAATGACATTGAGTGGATCAGGAATGCTTTTGGTGAGTGACACCAAAAACCATTTTCAGCACGAATGACACAAATAATTCATTAAATGAACACAACAACCACCGCGGTCCTTTTTGCATTTTGACATTCGTGGTTAATTCAGAGATTTTAAAGACATGGATTTAATCAGTCGAATCAGCCACCATTTTACCGAAAGCGCTCACCTCAAGTTGCAGGCGCTGGATCTGCTTGCGGCCCCGATTGCCGATGCGGCAGAACGCCTGGTGCAGTGCCTGATGGCCGACGGCAAAATTCTTGCCTGCGGCAATGGCGGTTCGGCGGCGGATGCCCAGCATTTCTCCGCTGAAATGCTCAACCGTTTCGAGATGGAACGCCCGGGGCTCGCCGCGATTGCGCTTTCAACCGACTCCTCAACCATCACCTCGATTGCCAACGACTACGATTTCGACCAGATTTTTTCCAAGCAGATACGCGCTCTGGGGCACTCTGGCGACCTGCTGCTCGCCATTTCCACCAGCGGCAATTCACGCAACGTGATCCAGGCGGTAAACGCAGCCCATGACCGCGGCATGAATGTAATTGCACTGACCGGCCGGGGCGGCGGCCAGATGGCCGAAATCCTGATGCCTGGCGATATTCACCTGTGCGCGCCGGGCGACCGTACCGCGCACACGCAGGAAATCCATATTACGGCCATCCACTGCCTGTGCGATGCTGTTGATTGTTTATTACTAGGAGTTGAATAAATGCCAAACCATAAAAATACACCGAAGGTGAACCATTGCCCCCTCTCCTGCGAGCGGGAGAGGGTTGGGGAGAGGGGGACTAGCCGTAGTATGGCTAGTTATCTCTACCTGATTGTTACAACTTTTTCCATCATCAACCTGCAAGGCTGCTTCCCGGTCGTTGCAACCGGCGCGGGAACGGCTGTTCTTATGGCCGAGGATCGCCGCACTTCAGGCATTTATATCGAGGACCAGGGTATCGAACTAAAAGCGTCCAACCGTCTCGACGAAAAATTCAAGGACACCATTCATGTCAACGTCACCAGCTACAACCGCACCGTCCTGATAACCGGTGAAGTTCCGTCTGAGGCCACCAAACAGGAAGCAGAAACAACCGTCCGCGGCGTTCCCAATGTCCGCAACGTTCTCAACGAACTCGCCATTGCCGGCGTCAGTTCCTATACCTCGCGCAGCAACGACAGCTACCTGACCTCCAAGGTCAAGGTACGCTTTGTGGACCTGGGAAAATTCCAGGCCAATCACATCAAGGTGGTGACGGAAAACAACGTGGTCTATCTGCTTGGCATCGTGAAACGCAATGAAGCGGATAGCGCCGTGGAAATCGCCCGCACCACTGGCGGAGTGCAGAAAGTGGTCAAGCTGTTCGAATATATCGACTGATGAGCTCTTTCGCTGCACCGCTGTTCGAGAACAAGATTTGTACAACCGGCAATCTGGCTGAGCGCATTGCCAAACTGCCTCACCCATTAGTGTTCACCAACGGCTGCTTCGACATTCTCCACCGTGGCCATGTCACCTATCTGGCACAAGCGCGTGCACTGGGCGCCGGCCTGATCATCGGGGTTAACACCGATGCTTCGGTGAAACGCCTGGGCAAAGGCATTGATCGCCCGATCAACAATCAGGATGACCGCATGGCGGTGCTGGCGGCGCTGGAAAGCGTCAGCCTGGTCTGCCTGTTCGATGAGGACACGCCGCTCAACCTGATCCTCGCCTGCAAGCCGGATGTGCTGGTAAAAGGTGGCGACTGGGCCGCAACCGAAATCGTCGGCGCGCGGGAAGTGCAAGACTGGGGCGGGACAGTCCATTCGATTCCGTTCCTGCACGAGCGCTCCACCACCGCGACCCTGGCCATGATCCGCAGCCTTTGATGCTTCCCGCCGATTTTATCAGCCGGCTTCAAGCCATTGTCGGCCGGGACAATCTTTTCACTGATCCGGTGGACTGCTATGCCTATGCCTACGACAACAGTCGCAAGATATTTCCACCCGAAGCGGTTGCGTTTGCGCTGAATACCCAGCAGGTGCGGGACGTCATCCAGCTTTGCAACCAATGCGCTGTTCCGGTCACGCCGCGCGGCAGGGGCACCGGCACTGCCGGCGGCAGCATTCCTGAATGCGGTGGCCTAGTATTGTCGCTGGAGCGCATGCGCAACATCATTCTCGTCGACCCTGCCAACCGGCTGATCGTCGCCGAGCCTGGCGTACTCAACCAGGAAATCCAGGAAGCCGCAAAGCAGCACGGCTTTTTCTGGCCTCCCGACCCTTCCAGCAGTGCTTATTGCAGCATCGGTGGCAACCTCGCCACCTGCGCCGCCGGCCCCCATGCCGTTAAATACGGAGTCACCCGCGACCATGTGCTGGGATTGAAGGCGGTAACCGGCAACGGCGAAATCATCAAGACCGGCTGCGCTACCACCAAGGGCGTTGTCGGCTACGATCTGACGCGGCTGATCATCGGTTCGGAAGGTACGCTTGCAGTGATTACCGAGGCCACCCTCAAGCTCACCCCGCTACCACAGTCGGTGGGCGGCATCACCGCACACTATGCCGACATCACCCACTGCGCCAGGGCGATCACCGCGATCATGGCGCAACCGCATATTCCCAGTGCACTGGAATTTCTCGACAGCGCGGCACTCGACCTGATACGCGGCCGTCACCCCGGACTTCTGCCGGAAAACTCGCGCGCCATGCTGATGATCGAGGCGGATGGAGGAACTGCGGAAATTGCAGACAGTGCCGAAGCCATCCGCCGGGCCTGCCAGAATGACGGCCTGATTACGGCTGAAGCCACCGCCGATCCAGCCGGGCTGTGGGCGGTGCGCAAGGCCCTTTCACCACTGTTGCGCGACATCGCCCCGAAGAAGATCAACGAGGACATCGTCGTGCCGGTTTCAAGGCTGCCGGAGCTGCTGCAGGGGCTGGGAGAACTGAGCCGGAAATACCGTGTGGCCAACGTGAATTTCGGCCATGCCGGTAACGGCAACATCCACGTCAACCTGCTGATCAACCCGGACGATCCTGATGAAATGCGGCGAGGAGAAGCCTGCCTGGACGAGGTTTTTGACTTAGTATTGAAGCTCGGCGGCACGCTTTCAGGTGAGCACGGCGTGGGCCGCGAAAAGCGCGCCTATGTAGGGCGCGAGATTGATGCGCAAACCATGGCGCTGATGAAACAGATCAAACAGGTCTTCGACCCCAACGGGATACTCAACCCGGGAAAATTGTTCCCCTAGCTCTTTGGAACTTTTTCGGCGGCCTTGATTGCCACTTTTCGCACCATCTTGGCAATCACCTTCTTGCCCAGCAGTACCGCCAAACCCAGCAGCGCTTTCTTGATCATTCTCCCTCCTTGAGCGTTTTGCGGCACTCTACGGCTTTCAGCTCGCTTCCGGGAAAATCCAGTTTCAATTTTGTCAGTTGTGCGGTCATGGACTCGCCGCTGTCCTTAATCTGAAATACAGTAGCATCGATTTCCTGGGTGCGCGGGCCGGAAACAGCCGATTTCACGCCCTTTTCGCGCAGCTGGTCGAGGTATTTGGCAGCCGCTTCGGCGGTGGAAAAAATACCCATGGAAATCGCATACCGCATCACCGATGGATCACGGACGATGTAACTTTCCTGCAATCCCAGATGCTTCAGTTCATCCACCTTCTTTTGTGCTTCCTGCAGCGTCTTGCGTGGCGTGATGTAAACCCAGTAGCCCCCGGATTTTTCCGCTTTGTGCTGAACGAGCTTCTCGCCCAGTTGCAGCTTCTCCAGCGACTGTGCCACGCGCTTTAGCGTGGCACCAGAAAACTGGCCCCATTCGAGGCAAATCTCAGGCTTGGCTTCGACCGGTACGCTATCTCCTGACTTTTCCGGTGACTCCGACATGGCTAGCGCCATCTCTGGCGCTTTCTGAGACTCGACCAATAGCTTGATATTATCCGCTTTGACCGGCTCGTGCCCACGCATAGGCTCCCTGCCATGGCTGCTGCCGAGCTGCATCACGGTATAGAATAAAATATTGATAACCAGCAGTATTGCGAATATCCACTTCATCCTGGAAACCTTAGTTGGACGTGGTGGAGTGTGCGGTTTTTAGGGTGCAGGGCAAGGCACAACGACGCGGAATGGTCGTTCCATTCCAAGGAGTTGTAACGCCGCCATGCGCCGTAAAAACCGTGCAATCCACCACGTAGCGGACTCACCAACCGGGTGAAACGGTAAATCACAAACAAACTTATTAAAATCACAGTGTCAAATGTCCAGTCAAGCGGTCAACTGAGGTTTCCAGGATCATGCCAATGCGATCCTGATTAGCCCATCCAGCACCAGATTATCCACCATCCTAGTCTTACCGGACAACAACGGCAGAAGCAATTGTGCGTCGCCGCCGCTCAGCAAGCAGGTCGGCGCCCGCCTGATCTCACCGGCGAGCAATGCGTTCATGTGCCAGACTGCGCCCACCATGGCGGAAAGTGCACCACTGTAAACCGCATCAGGCGTATTTTTAGGGATATCCTTGTAATGGCCCCCTCCCTCTTCGATGGCCGCGGTCCTTTCGGACAGCGCTCGCAGCATGGTCGCCACCCCGGGAACAATCAATCCGCCCATAAACACGCCATCGGCGGTCAGTGCATCCACGGTCATCGCAGTACCGGCATTGACCACCACGCAGCCTTCAGGCGCGATGGCGCGTGCGGCGATCAATGCCGCCCAGCGGTCGCTACCCAGCTGCGCGGGAATTTCATAGCCGTTACTTACGCCGCACTGGTTTTCGACTGATACGACCCATTGCATCTTGGCAGACCAACCCTTGCAAGCTTCCTCTATCTGCATGGCCACCTGCGGCCCGGCAACGTTCGATGCCACGATCCGATCCGGCGCAATCAAGCCTCTCCATACATCACCCAGCCCTGCCACGTCCGAAGTTTCAATCCAGCCCTGAGACAGCCACGAATTTCCATCATGCATTCCCCATTTAATCCGGGTATTGCCAACATCCACTGCTAGTATCATGCTACGGTCCTTAAACTGATTTCACCGGAAGTGAAACGTTGCTTACCAATCGCGGTACGCACAAGTAGTGCGCCATCATCGGCCACATCCAGTAAATATCCTTCGTGCTGGTTTCCGTCTGGCAGCATCAATAAAACCTGTTTTTCTTGGTATGCATGGTACTTCAACCACTCCTCACGCAGAATTGAAAATCCACCCGCATCGAACTCATTCAGGACATCCGCCAGGTGCAACAGGATGTTTGCCAGCAATAAATTGCGCTCAGACACTTTCCCACCAATAGAGTGAATATCCACTACGGCCTGATCGATTCGGTTCAGTACTTTGCTGGACAGTTTCAGGTTAATGCCGATACCGATCACCGCGGCGCTCGGCCCCAGCATATCACCTTGCAGTTCAATCAGTATGCCTGCCAACTTACGGTGCTGGTGCAGCACGTCGTTCGGCCATTTCAAGCCTGCGCCGGGTACGCCGGCCTGGTTCAGCGCACGCATCAATGCCACGCCAACCGCCAGGCTGAGACCGGAAAGGAATCCCGCCCCCTGATTAAAACGCCACAGCAGTGAAAACGTCAGGCTGCCTCCCAGGTTAGCATGCCATTCCCGTCCGCGCCGACCTCTCCCCGCCGTCTGCATCTCCGTAATCACACAGCTGCCGTGCGGTGCACCCTGTACCGACTTCTCCAGCAATCTGCTGTTGGTAGAGGCCAGGCTGTCGGCAACCTCCAAATCGAAAAATCCGGCTTTATCCCCCAGCCCGGCGTAAATTTTATCCTTATCGATCCAGTTCAAAGGCTCGCGCAGCCGATAGCCACGGCCCGGCACGCGAAACAGGTCGACGCCGGCCTCATCGAGGTTGCGCATTGCCTGCCAGATTGATGCACGGGATATGTTCAGCTGCCGCGCCATATCCTCACCGGAATGGAATACCCCGTCAGATAGCAGGCGTAGCACAGCAAAGGTCAAGGGTTTCACAGCGGTAGATTCAGATTGGTATGGTCGCATGTTAGCACATACGCAAAGTGGAAATTACAGCTCTCGGAAGAGGGCGGAGTGTACGCTATAAAAAACAAAACCCCCTGCAGCTTTCACTGAGGGGGTCTGTCTTGTTGGGAGCCTGGCGGTGACCTACTTTCACATGGGTAATCCACACTATCATCGGCGCACGTTCGTTTCACTTCTGAGTTCGGGATGGGATCAGGTGGGTCCAAACTGCTATGGCCGCCAAGCATAACTGGCTGCTGAAGGGGATGTTTTCCCTTCGGCTAAAAACTGGAAGAAGTAAAGTGGGATATTGTATCTTTTCAATTGCGCTTAAGGTTATAGGATCAAGCCTCACGGTCAATTAGTATCAGTTAGCTTAACGCATTACTGCGCTTCCACACCTGACCTATCAACGTTGTGGTCTTCAACGAACCTTTAGAGGGATCAAGTCCCTGGGAAGTCTCATCTTGAGGCAAGTTTCCCGCTTAGATGCTTTCAGCGGTTATCTCTTCCGAACATAGCTACCCGGCGATACGACTGGCGTCATAACCGGTACACCAGAGGTTCGTCCACTCCGGTCCTCTCGTACTAGGAGCAGCCCCCCTCAAACTTCCAACGCCCACTGCAGATAGGGACCAAACTGTCTCACGACGTTTTAAACCCAGCTCACGTACCACTTTAAATGGCGAACAGCCATACCCTTGGGACCGGCTACAGCCCCAGGATGTGATGAGCCGACATCGAGGTGCCAAACTCCCCCGTCGATATGAACTCTTGGGGGGAATCAGCCTGTTATCCCCGGCGTACCTTTTATCCGTTGAGCGATGGCCCTTCCATACAGAACCACCGGATCACTATGACCTGCTTTCGCACCTGCTCGACCTGTCCGTCTCGCAGTTAAGCAACCTTATGCCATTGCACTATCAGCACGATTTCCGACCGTACCTAGGTTACCTTCGTACTCCTCCGTTACTCTTTGGGAGGAGACCGCCCCAGTCAAACTGCCTACCATACACGGTCCCCGATCCAGATAATGGACCTAGGTTAGAACCTCAAACACATCAGGGTGGTATTTCAACGTCGGCTCCATCGGAACTAGCGTCCCGACTTCAAAGCCTCCCACCTATCCTACACAGATATGTTCAAAGTCCAATGTAAAGCTACAGTAAAGGTGCACGGGGTCTTTCCGTCTAGCAGCGGGTAGATTGCATCTTCACAAACACTTCAACTTCGCTGAGTCTCGGGTGGAGACAGTGTGGCCATCGTTACTCCATTCGTGCGGGTCGGAACTTACCCGACAAGGAATTTCGCTACCTTAGGACCGTTATAGTTACGGCCGCCGTTTACCGGGGCTTCGATCAAGAGCTTGCACCCCATCAATTAACCTTCCGGCACCGGGCAGGAGTCACACCCTATACGTCCACTTTCGTGTTTGCAGAGTGCTGTGTTTTTATTAAACAGTCGCAGCCACCAATTCACTGCAACCCCTATCTGCTTCATCCGCGAGGGACTACACATACCAGGGGCGCACCTTCTCCCGAAGTTACGGTGCTAATTTGCCGAGTTCCTTCACCCGAGTTCTCTCAAGCGCCTTAGAATTCTCATCCTGCCCACCTGTGTCGGTTTGCGGTACGGTCTCTATATAACTGAAGCTTAGAGGCTTTTCTTGGAAGCATGGTATCACTCACTTCATCCTCAATGAGGACTCGTCATCACGTCTCGACCTAAGCTCTCCGGATTTGCCTAAAGAACCAGCCTACACGCTTAAACCGGGACATCCAACACCCGGCCGAGCTAACCTTCTCCGTCCCCCCATCGCATTATACAAAGGTATCGGAATATTAACCGATTTCCCATCAGCTACGCATTTCTGCCTCACCTTAGGGGCCGACTCACCCTGCGCCGATGAACGTTGCGCAGGAAACCTTGGGCTTTCGGCGAGGGAGCTTTTCACTCCCTTTATCGCTACTCATGTCAGCATTCGCACTTCTGATACCTCCAGCATCCTTCTCAAGACACCTTCGCAGGCTTACAGAACGCTCTCCTACCACCTAAACATCCATGAGAATGTCTAGATCCGCGTCTTCGGTGCATAGTTTGAGCCCCGTTACATCTTCCGCGCAGGACGACTCGACCAGTGAGCTATTACGCTTTCTTTAAAGGATGGCTGCTTCTAAGCCAACCTCCTGGCTGTCTGTGCCTTCCCACTTCGTTTTCCACTTAACTATGCTTTGGGACCTTAGACGGCGGTCTGGGTTGTTTCCCTCTTGACACCGGACGTTAGCACCCGATGTCTGTCTCCCGTAAAATTACTCCTCGGTATTCTTAGTTTGCCATGGGTTGGTAACCAGCAATAGGCCCCTAGCCATAACAGTGCTTTACCCCCGAGGGTATATTACGAGGCACTACCTCAATAGTTTTCGGAGAGAACCAGCTATTTCCAAGTTTGTTTGGCCTTTCACCCCTATCCACAGCTCATCCCCTAACTTTTCAACGTTAGTGGGTTCGGACCTCCAGTGAGTGTTACCTCACCTTCATCCTGGCCATGGATAGATCACTTGGTTTCGGGTCTACACCCAGCAACTTGACGCCCTTATCAGACTCGGTTTCCCTACGCCTCCCCTATTCGGTTAAGCTTGCTACTGAATGTAAGTCGCTGACCCATTATACAAAAGGTACGCAGTCACCCCTGCTTTAAACGCTCTAAGATCAGTGAGGAGCGAGGAGTGAGGAGTGAGGGGTCAAAAGCTTTCGCTCTCACTCCTCACTCCTCACTCTTTACTCCTCACCGCCTAAAGCGCAAAGCGCTTAAAGCAGGGGCTCCCACTGTTTGTATGCATGCGGTTTCAGGATCTATTTCACTCCCCTCCCGGGGTTCTTTTCGCCTTTCCCTCACGGTACTAGTTCACTATCGGTCGATTACGAGTATTTAGCCTTGGAGGATGGTCCCCCCATATTCAGACAAGGTTTCTCGTGCCCCGCCCTACTTGTCGCAACCCTAGTTCCACACTCGAATTTTTACATACGGGGCTATCACCCACTATCGCCGGACTTTCCAGACCGTTCTGTTAATTCGTGTGCTAAAAGTTGCAAGGCTCTTCCGTGTTCGCTCGCCACTACTTACGGAATCTCGGTTGATTTCTTTTCCTGCAGCTACTTAGATGTTTCAGTTCGCTGCGTTCGCTCTACCCTCCCTATGTATTCAGGAGGGAGTACCCTTGCGGGTGGGTTTCCCCATTCGGATATCCACGGATCAAAGCTTGCTTGTCAGCTCCCCGTGGCTTTTCGCAGACTGCTACGTCCTTCATCGCCTGTAATCGCCAAGGCATCCACCACATGCACTTATTCGCTTGATCCTATAACCTTAAGCGCCCTGGTTGCCCAAGACCTCTCAATGCTACAGGTAACTCTTAAGAGCATTTGTTAAACATCCCGTTCGAACTCATAGAACGGGATATCTTTGAAGATACATTACCCATCGTTCGGATGTTTCCAGATTCGCACCGCTTACACGGGCTTGTCCTTATCATCCAAACGCTTTACTTCTTCCATTTTTTTAAAGATCAGCCGCTGATTTCTTTTTTACAAGAAATCAGAAATAAGCGATGTCGCTTA